>CAVAON010000005.1:0-50605 GCA_963590215.1 Anaerovoracaceae bacterium
AGCACAGCGGCTGCCCGGCTGACCTGGTCTTTGCCCCCACACTTGCCTTTACCCGGATTTTCCGGAGGACTTACATCTAAGATACGCCATGATCACTGCCGCCCTGCGGTTCAGCTTACGTGGAGCCTTTTGCCCGTATCTGGCATGGCCTTGCAACCACAGACCCGAGCAGCCGCTCTGCTCTCAATTTATTTCGTGTTTTTTGTTTGCTCCCGAAGCAAAAGCCATACAATAAACGGATTTCGCTCCCGCCTCCTTGAGAATAAAGGCACATTCATCAAAAGTTGCACCTGTTGTATATATATCGTCAATAAGCAATACGTCCTTGTTCCTTGTACTTTCAATCATATGCCCGGGAACCTCAAACGCTCCTCTGACATTGTCCCTGCGCTGGGCAATAGAAAGATCCTTCATTGCCTCCGTAGCGCGCGTTCTCACCAGCAATTCTCTGTATGGCACTCCCGACAGGCGGCTCATATGCTTTGCTATTATCTCGGCCTGATTGTAGCCTCTGAGGTTTTTTCTTGATTTATGGACAGGTACAGGCACTATTATATCATAAGTTATCTCCTCACAGGAAATTCTATCATACATGGCCTCGGCAAGCTTTCTGCCTATATATGCTTTGTCAGCATACTTAAAATCCATTATAACTGCACGTTCATAAAGCCCGTATGCTACACACGAAAATGCTCTGTCAAAGCTGTGCTCCTCCTCCATGCAGTCATAACAGATATCAGCAGCATATGTATCCTGCAAGGCTTTGCCACATATCTTACAGCTTCTGCCTGTTATCCAGTGCATTTTCTCAAGGCACGTATTGCACAGACTATACGGTCTGCTTTTGTTTATAATACTGCCGCAACATATACAGTATATATTATCCGGATAAACTATATCAAGAATTCTTTCAAACATCAGAAATCCTCCACTATCAGCTTTGCAAGCTTTGCAGCAAGACCTGAATATCTCGCTGTAATTCTATTGTTGTCAATCATTGCATTGAGTTTATCTTCAGATCCTACCAATACCACAGCTTCCTTGCCTCTGGTAACTGCTGTATAAAGCAGGTTCCTTGTTGCAAGCACAGGTGGAAACCACGATACCGGCATTATGATCACAGGGAATTCACTGCCCTGGCTTTTGTGTACAGTAACAGCATATGCAAGCTCCAGCTCATCAAGCTGTGCAAACTCATATGCTACTGCCCTTTTATCGTCAAACAGGACTGTCATTTTGCCATTTTCTTTATCTATAGACTGCACAAAGCCCACATCACCATTAAAAATACCATCTCCATCTGTAAAGTCATCTTTGTTTTTCCATTTGAGCTGATAGTTGTTTTTAATCTGCATCACTTTATCTCCAACTCTGAATGTCCTGTCCCCGACAGTTTTCTCTTCGAGTTCTGGAGATGGCGGGTTCAATACCGCCTGAAGCTGCATGTTGAGGTTTGCAGTTCCCAGTGCACCTTTTCTCACAGGAGTAAGCACCTGTATATCCTTTAGCGGACTGAGACCAGTATAATAGGCCGGAAGCCTCCTTGCACACAAATCTTTAATCAGAGCAAGCATTTCCTTTTCAGTTTTTTGTCTCATCAGGAAAAATTCTTTGCCTTTCTCATTGTAATCCGGGTATTCTCCCCTGTTGATTTTATGTGCATTAACAACGATCAGACTTTCTTTTGCCTGCCTGAAAATTTCAGTCAGTTTAATGGAATAAATGTACTCACTTTCAATTATGTCTCTGAGTACATTACCAGCTCCCACCGATGGCAGCTGGTCTGCATCTCCTACAATGATAAGGCGTGTGCCCGGCTTAACAGCACTTACAAGGCTGCTCATAAGCATCAGGTCTATCATAGAGGCTTCGTCTATGATTACCGCATCGCAATCAAGAGGATTATTTGCATCTTTACCAAAGTGCATAGCATCCTCCGCCTCAGAGTAGTAATATTCAAGGAGTCTGTGTATTGTCACAGCTTCGCTCCCTGATGTCTCTGTAATACGCTTGGCAGCTCTGCCTGTAGGGGCTGCTATGGCAACATCAAAGCCACTTTGCTCAAGCACATTGATTATGGTATTTATAATTGTGGTTTTGCCTGTTCCAGGTCCCCCTGTTATAACAGATACACCGTTTTGGAGAGATGTTTCCACTGCGCGTTTCTGATTTTCTGAAAGTCTGATGCCTGTTTTGTTTTCGGTAGATTCAATCAGGCTGCCAATGTCTGCATTTACAGGTTTGAGATCTGCTGTATTAATCGCCATGAGGCATTTTGTCACGTTTTGCTCTGCCATATAATATGATGTGATATATACGTTGACTCTGCCCTCATTTTTTTCCATTACGATATCACCTGCAAAAGCCATTTCCGTAAGATATTCATATACCACAGTGCTTGAAATATCAAGTAGCTGTGCTGTTTTTTCACACAGCTCCTTTTGCGGACAATACGTATTGCCTTCATTGATATAGTACCACATAGTATATCTAATGCCACTTTTGATTCTTGCAGGATCTTCTGGTGAAATACCAATTTTGGTTGCTATTGAATCTGCTTTGCGAAATCCGATGCCAAATATATCATCGATCATGACATACGGATTTTCTTCGATTATTCTGATTGTCTGAGAGCCGTATGCTTTGTACAGTTTCAGCGAATAGTCCGTAGAAATTCCAAACTTTTGAAAATACATCGTAACCTTTGCAAATTCTCTGTGTAATGCAAAAGCTTCACCTATTGCAGCAGCTTTTTTTGTTCCTATGCCTGAGACTTCTGCGAGTTTTTCTGGGGTTTCCTCCATTATTCTGAATGTATCCTTGCCAAATTTCTGTACAATTGCAGCAGCAGTTTTAGGTCCTATTCCTTTGAGCATCCCTGTTGCAAGGAATTCCTCTATCCCCTGCAGGCTTTCAGGAATAACCTCTTCATATCCAGAAAAAGCAAATTGTTCTCCATATTTGGGATGCACAGTAAAACTGCCGCGCAAAACAAGACTAAGTCCCTTGCGACATGCGGCCATGCTGCCTACTGCTGTAAACTGCTCTTCTTCTGTTTCAAAAACGGCTATGGTATAGCCGTTTTTTTCATTGCGAAATATTATATCTGCAATTGTTCCTTTTTTTTCTTGAATCATTTTGTCCATATTTTTTACTGCCCGCTGGGCTTGTAAAGTCTTCTGTTATCTAAAATCCATATGCGCTCTGAAAACTCTCCAGGCTCTACTCCCACAAGAGCATCTTCCATATCAAACATTCTGGCATCAATTATATCCAGATAGTGAAGTATCTCTGCTTCCGGAAACATCGGTCTTTTGGGACTGCCAAATTCCGGTTCATAGTGATGAGTCAGTATCATATGCTCCAGCATTACTGTTTTTTCATGACTCATGCCGATTTCATCCGCCATCTTCTCAATAAGCTTAACTCCCTGAATGATATGTCCAAGCATATTGCCTTCAAAGGAATACCCTGGCGAAATACCCATTTCATCTGACTGTATTTCGTTTAGCTTCTCGATATCATGCACTATCACTCCGGCTTTAATCCAGTCAGGGTTGAGGTTTTTGTATACCTGACACATTCTCTCACCGTTCATAAGCATCCTCTTCATATGATAGAGAAGTCCGCCGTATTCGGCATGGTGGTTTTTTTGTGCTGCAGGATAATACAGGAGCTTTTCTTTGTTTTCTTTCATAAGTGTGAGGCATATTGCCCTAAGGTCAGAATCTCCTATACCATTTGCAACATCGTGAATATACGTCCACATGAATTCTGAATCCTCAGGCGCTGCTTTGATGAATTCCTTCATTTCCATCTCATCTTCTTTGACAGCCTTGCGTATTCTTGTAACCCTGAGCTGCTTGCTACTGTTCCATTCATTGACGGATGCTTTAATCTTGATAATATCTCCAGGGGAAATCTTCCTGACACTCTCCGCTTCTTCATCTGAAATATCCCATTTTTTAGCGTTGATATCTCCTGTCTTATCACCTAATGTCATATCAAGATACTGTTTTTTGTTTGAGCCTATCCTGAGTTCTATAGCCTTAACCATGAAAAAGTCCATGAATTCCTGATCGGTTTTAAGATGGGCTATGTATATTTCTTTCATCACATATATTCCTCTCTGTTTGCTGTCGTTAATATATTATATACCTTATCGGTGTATTTTATCAATACAAAGTGAGGTCCGGCATCATATATGTTTTTGCCTGATAATTTTTTCTGTCCAACCTACAATTTCCTGCGCGTACAACAATTATACCTTTTCCCTAACCTGTTTGCAATTTTTACTGTCATGCCCCATAATCTTTGGCCTGATATTTTTTACATAAATTTTGCAGCTTTCATCTTTCAATACTGCATTTGACTTCTGCGACAGTAAACTAAATCCCAAAAAACGCCCTGGCATTGTGGCTTGTAATCTCTGCCACCTCTTCAAAACTCATGCCCTTGATATCTGCAACCTTTTGCGCTGTATATCTGACATTGGCAGGCACGTTTCTCCTGCCTCTAAGCGGCTCGGGAGTAAGGTAAGGTGCATCTGTTTCAACTGTCAGGTATTCAATCGGAACAGCCTCCACCGCCTCTACAGTCTTACGGTTATTTTTGTATGTTACAGGTCCTGCCACCGATATTGTGGCGCCAAGAGCTACATACTGCATCGCTACTTCTTTGCTTGCAGAAAAACAGTGTATCATAACTCTGGCATCGGGAGTCATCTCACCATCCGGACCTTTTCTTGCCGGGAACCATGATTTTCTCTCATCTCTAAATACTCCCTCCTCCTTGAGAATATCCATAACTGCCTGTACTGCATCTCTTTCGTGAATAACTATCGGCATTCTAAGCTCATTGGCAAGCTGTATCTGCTTCCTGAACCAGTATTCCTGCATCTCAGGAGCTGAAAGGTTCCTGTAAAAATCAAGTCCTATCTCCCCTATAGCCACTACCTTTTTTTTGAGTGCCAGTCCTCTTATCATTTCAAGCTGCAGCTCATCGAAGCTGTCTGCATCATGAGGATGACAACCAACTGCAGCATAGCACCAGTCATACATATCTGCGTGCTTTGCCGCAAGGGCTGAGCTTTCGAGGTCGTAGCCCACATCAACCACTCCGTCCATGCCTGCATCCTCAACTGAATTTATAAAGTCTGCCCTCTCTTTGTCATTCAGGCTTTTTTCATTTATATGTGTGTGCGCATCAAATAGCATTTGCTCCTCCATAAAAACAAGGTGCGGACATCCCGCACCTCAAATAACTTTAAGTTCTATGTTACAGGGTTGCCGTCATTTGCATCTGTCGTAACAAATTGCAATATTTCTTTGCCATCTGCCACATCATCTGCAAACAGTATCATGCCCTTGGACTCAAGACCTCTTAATTTGCGAGGTGCAAGATTTGCAACAACTATAACCTTTTTGCCGACACATTCCTCAGGCTTGAAGTGGTTCGCAACACCTGATATAATCTGTCTTTTTTCGGTTCCCATCTGTACCTGAAATACCAACAGCTTATCTGCCTTAGGATGTTTCTCCGCCTCAAGAATTGTACCTACTCTGAGGTCAAGCTTGTCAAAATCATCATAAACAATCTCATCCTTTAACTCCAGAGGGATGTTTTTCTCTTTGGAAGAGCCAAGAGCCGCCAGTTCTTCAAGTTCTTTTTCGATATCAAGTCTTGGGAATATAGCGTCGCCTTTTTTGACCTGTTCGCCGTTCATCATATCAAACACAGCAGTATCATCCCATACAGGTACTGCATACCAGAGTCCCATCTGTTTTCTGATTTTGTCTGATGTTGTATGCATAAACGGATATATCAGAACTGATATGATTCTGATTGTCTCAGCCAGATTGTGCATAACTGCATCAAGTCTGTCTTTTGATGCCTCATCCTTAGCTAATATCCAAGGTGTGGTTTCATCTATATATTTGTTGGCTCTTCTTACTACAACCCATATTTCTTCAAGAGCCATATTGAATGCAAATTTGTCCATCTGCTCTTCAACTTTTGCAGCTGCCCCTGTCGCAACAGCTTTGAGTTCTTTGTCAACTTCATCCTCGTTCCCTTTAGCCTCAGGAACAAAACCGCCGCAGTATTTTTCAATCATTGAAACTGTACGTGATACCAGGTTGCCAAGGTCATTTGCAAGGTCATAGTTCATTCTCTTGAGCATCACTTCATTTGTAAATATACCATCCTGTCCGAAAGTATATTCACGAAGCAGGAAGTATTTGAGTGCATCAATACCATATCTGTCTATGAGCACTACAGGGTCAACCACGTCGGCACCTTTTGCAGCCTTGGATTTGCTTACTTTTTCTCCGCCCAGCAGCAGCCAGCCGTGACCTCTTACCTGTTTTGGAAGAGGCAAATCTGCACTCATCAGCATTGCAGGCCATATGATTGAATGGAATCTGACGATTTCCTTGCCTACAAGATGTACATCTGCAGGCCAGTATTTGTCGTATTTCTCCGGTTCATCAGGCCAGCCAAGTGCTGTGATATAGTTTGTGAGAGCGTCAAGCCATACATATATTACATGTTTTTCATCGATAGGTACCGGAATACCCCAGTCAAATGTTGATCTGGAAATGCACAAATCTTCAAGTCCCTGGTTTATAAATGCTACCATTTCATTTTTTCTGGATTCAGGTTGCAGAAACTCAGGATGCTCCTCATAAAGAGCAAGAAGTCTGTCTGCATACTTTGAAAGTCTGAAGAAGTATGCTTCTTCCTTGGCCGACTGTACAGGTCTGCCGCAGTCAGGACATTTGCCGTCAACAAGCTGGCTCTCTGTCCAGAATGACTCGCAAGGAGTACAATAGAGGCCTTCGTATTCGCTCTTGTATATATCTCCTTTTTCGTACAGTCTCATAAATATATCCTGGACTCTTTTGATGTGCCTTGGTTCTGTAGTCCTTATGAAATCATCGTTAGAAATCTCCATGGTTTTCCACAGCTCTTTGATGCCTGCAACAACCTCATCAACATATTCCTGAGGTGATACGCCCTTTTCCTGTGCTATGTTCATTATCTTCTGGCCATGCTCATCTGTACCTGTCAGAAACATTACGTCATAGCCTGTCATTCTTTTGAATCTGGCCATTGCATCTGCCATTACGGTGCAGTATGTATGTCCCACATGCAAATTTGAGCTTGGATAATAAATAGGTGTACTTATATAATAGGTGCCTTTGTTTTGTGTCATATGATTTTCTTTCCTTTCATCTCTGTCTCGAATGGGAGACAGCAAATATATTGCCGAGCTTACAAATCCCGACCAAACTATATGTTATCACAATTATTTTCTTAATTCTATATATTCCTCAATTAATTTGACGATGTTTTCCCGCGAGATATATCCTGAATCAATGGACATATGATAATTTATAGCCTCTCCCCATCTTCTGCCTGTATGATGGTTGTAGTAATTGGCTCTGGCTTTATCACATATTGCAATCCAGCCCTTGGCTTCTCCAGGCGAAACCCCATATTCATTGATAGCTCTTTCGATACGATCTTCTTGCTCAGCATATATAAATATATTGGTAGCCTCCGGAATGTCTCTGAGCACATAGTCAGCACATCTGCCGACAATTACACAAGGTCCTTCAGATGCCAATTTTTTGATTGTGTCAAATTGGGCAAGAAAGACCTTTTCGTTGAGCGAAAGTCCATCTATGCCACTACCCTCTATGCCACTGCCGCCAAGTGCAGTTGTGAGGTTGTACAAAAAACTGTTTTTGGCCTTCATCTCTGCCTTGTCAAGCACCTCTTTGGAATAGCCCTTGCCTGATGTCAGTTCATCTATTTTTTCTCTGTCGTAAAACGGAACTCCCATACTCTCTGCGAGTAATCTGCCTATTTCTCTGCCGCCGCTGCCATATTCTCTGCTTATTGTAACTACCTGTTTTTTCATCATCTCCACCTCCAGCCTGTTATTACATATATTATACTTGCTTTTCTGCGCATAATTCAATACCGTTATTTCATTTCTCAAAAATATTCGAAAGCAAAATCAGCAAGCCCTCTCGCATATGACGCCCAGCAGCAGTATTTATGCACATTTTACTGTATAAACGCAAATTTTATGCATTAAAAACAACTTTTTTAACTTTTTTATAAATATTTATTCATTTTCTCTTGCATAATTATTTGTATTGGTGTATAATCATAATCACGTTAACAAAGTTAAATAAAATTAGTATATAAATAAGAAAGGCAGAGAGAAAAATGGCAAAGGAAAAAGTTGTACTCGCTTATTCAGGCGGACTTGACACATCAATTATAGTTACATGGTTAAAAGAACATTACGATTTCGACGTAATTTGCGTATGCTGCAATGCAGGTCAGAGTGACGACTTCGAAAAAATCAATCAAAAAGCTCTGGCAACAGGCGCTTCCAAATCATACGTTCTTGACATTCAGGAAGAGTTCATAACAGATTACATATGGCCTACACTGAAAGCAGGCGCAGTATACGAAAACGACTACCTGCTGGGCACATCAATGGCAAGACCCCTGATGGCCAAGAAACTTGTTGAAATTGCAAATCAGGAAGGCGCATACTACATCGTACACGGCTGCACAGGCAAAGGAAATGACCAGGTAAGATTTGAAACAACTATCAAAGCATTAGATCCATCAATCAAGATTATCGCTCCTTGGAGAGAATGGGATCTGACCTCAAGAGAAGAATGTATAGAATATGCCAAGGCACACAATATTCCTATCGATCAGACAGTTAAAAAGATATACAGCAGAGACGAAAACATATGGCATATCAGCCATGAGGGAGGCAATCTCGAAAATCCTTGGAATGAACATCTTGACGATATCCATGTTAAGTCAGTTCCTATCGAGCAGGCTCCAGACAAAGCAACATATGTTGACATCACTTTCAAGGCAGGCGTTCCTGTAGCTCTTGACGGAGTGGAAATGGGACCGATTGAACTGCTTACAAAATTAAACGAGCTGGGTTCAGCAAACGGTGTCGGAACTATAGATATAATTGAGAACAGACTTGTAGGTATGAAATCCCGTGGTGTATACGAAACTCCGGGCGGAACAATCCTCTACAAAGCTCATGCAGCACTTGAAAAGCTGATACTTGACAGAGATTCAATCCAATACAAGAACATTGTTTCACAGAAATTCGCACAGCTTGTATATGACGGACTGTGGTTCACACCACTGAGAGCTGCCATCTCAGCATTTGTTGATTCAATTGAAGCTGATGTTGACGGTATTGTAAAGATGAAGCTCTACAAAGGCTCTGCAATTCCGGCTGCAACTCAGTCACCTAACTCATTGTACAGTGAAGAGTTTGCTACATTCAGCAAGGATGAAGTATATAACCAGAGTGATGCAGAAGGTTTCATCAACCTGTTCTCACTGCCTCTGAAGATTCGTGCTATACAGAAACAGATTAAAGAAGGAGGTAAGTCACCTAATGAAGCTCTGGAAAGGAAGGTTTACAAAAACAGCGACTTCATCTGCTAATGAATTTAACGCTTCCATACCTTTTGATCAGAGAATGTATGCTCAGGATATTGCAGGCAGCTGCGCTCATGCAGCCATGCTTGCAAAGCAGGGCATCATCAGTGAAGAAGATGCTGATAAAATAATCAGCACTCTCAAAGAAATTAAAGAAGATATAGAAGCTGGGAAAATAGAGTTTACTATAGAGCAGGAGGATATTCATATGAATATTGAGAGTATCCTCACCGAAAGAATAGGTGATGCAGGTAAGAAACTGCATACAGCAAGAAGCAGGAATGACCAGGTGGCTGTTGATTTCAGAATGTACCTTAAACAGGAAATTAATGAGATACAGTCACTCCTTAAATCCCTAAAATCAGCACTGTATGATATTGCAGACAAAAACCAGGAAACAATAATGCCCGGATATACTCATCTGCAAAGAGCACAGCCTGTCACGCTTGCACACTATATGCTGGCATATTACAATATGTTTGACAGAGACGAGAAGCGTTTTGCGGACTGTTTTAGCAGAACTGACATGCTTCCTTTGGGATGCGGTGCACTTGCAGGCACAACATACAACACAGACAGGTATTTCCTTGCACAGGAGCTTGACTTTGCAGGCATCTGCCCAAACAGCCTCGATGCTGTCAGTGATAGAGATTTCGCTCTGGAATTTCTGTCAGCCTGCTCAATTTCAATGATGCACCTTTCGAGGTTCTGTGAAGAGCTCATCCTATGGAATTCTACAGAATTCGGGTTTGTTGAAATGGATGATGCGTTTGCTACAGGCAGTAGCATCATGCCACAAAAGAAAAATCCTGATATGGCTGAACTGATCAGAGGCAAGACCGGCAGAGTATATGGCGACATGATTACACTTTTTACTCTTATGAAAAGCCTGCCTCTTGCATATAACAAGGATATGCAGGAAGACAAGCCTCCTGTATTTGATGCATCAGATACATTAAAAGCATCCCTTGGCATATTCACAGAGATGATTTCAACTGTTACATTTAACAAAAATAAAATGAAAGCTGCCGTGAAAAACGGATTTATGAATGCTACAGATGCAGCAGATTATCTGGTTTCAAAAGGAATACCTTTTAGAGACTGCCATGAGATAATAGGCAAGCTGGTACTCTATTGTATCAGCAACAACAGCGCAATAGAAGATCTGCCTCTTGAAACACTGCAGACATTTTCAGATAAATTTGAAGCTGATATCTATGAAAACATAGATCCTGCTTCATGCATCAAAGCCAAGGTATCAACAGGCTCTACTTCATTCGAAAGTGTGAAGAAGCAGCTTGATGATATAAAAAGATAGTCACTCTCACATTTCATTAGACTTTCTTATTTGCAAAAGAACCGACATGATGCCGGTTCTTTTGCTATGTAATCGCTACTGATGTGAGAAGTGATTACATGGCGGTTGGCAATGGGCTGTTGAATTTCCAGACTGATTGCAACATACAAATTCCGCTTTATGCGCTCGATGTAGCCTTTCTTTTGATACTCACTGCAAAGTCATTTGGCCGCCACCTCTCTAACGTTCGTAGACATTATGGCACGGAGGGATAGTTTTTACAATCTTTTTGAGTAAAATCAAAAACGAAATTTACTTTGATATCGCATTATTAATTTATGTATATTGAGTGCGACTGCCCGTAGCATAAAAAACCCCGTCATTGACGGGGCTGTATTGTTTTTAATGTGTGTAATTGTCAAAGTAGCCCTGAATGTAGATGATAGGAGTTCCCTTATCACCAGAGCCTGATGTCAGGTCGCATAATGAACCAAGCAGGTCTGTAAGTCTTCTTGGAGTTGTCCCCTCTGTAACCATCAGGTCTGCAAAATCATTATCTGCAAGATATTTGAGCTTCAGTTCATTAGGCTGTCCTTCAAGGCCTTTGGTATATCCGGGCGATACAACAGGGTCTGCAAGCTCCCATATCTTGCCTACAGGATCCTTGAAAGCACCATCACCATAAACCATTACCTCTACTGTTTTGTCTGTTTTAGCTTTGATTTCAGCCTGAACGCCTTCAACAAATTCCTGGCAGTTTACAGGGAAAAGTTTAACTTTATCTTCTGTTGCCTTGTTTGAACCAAGAAGCCCATAATCAGGGTTATATCCACTGCCATTTACTGACTCTGTCAATATATCATCCATCCCTAATACTACAGATGCTCCTGCTTCCTTAATCAGGCGTTTAGTCCTTGCTCTTGTATGTATATCACAGCAAAGGACCTTATCTGCATATTTAACTATTGTCCTTGGATTGTTTGAGAATATTATTTCAGCTTCTGCACCTTCCTCTTCAATAAGGCTCTTGTAATAATTTACATAATCAACTGCCGTAAATGTATGGCATGACTTGCCAAACAATTTTTCAAATTCTTCCTGCGTCAGTACATCCGAATAAGGGTTGATGCCTTTTTCATCAAGCTTATCTATGTCAAGCAGGTGATTTCCCACTTCGTCACTTGGATAGCTTAACATGAGAACGATTTTTTTAGCTCCTTTTGCAATACCTCTAAGGCAGATTGCAAACCTGTTTCTTGAAAGAATCGGGAATACCACGCCTACTGTTTCACCGCCCAGTTTAGCCTTAACATCCTGTGCAATATCATCCGTAGATGCATAATTGGCCTGTGCTCTTGCCACGATTGATTCTGTAACCGCCAGAACATCCTTTGCTCCAATCTCAAATTCCCCTGCTTCTACTGCACCTAAAAGAGTATCAACTACGATTTTTTTCAGGTCATCACCTTCTCTGATAATAGGGGCTCTGAGGCCTCTTGATGTTGTTCCTACAAATCTTGTCATTTTATACCTCCAATTTATAAATGTCCAATTTATTTGCCCGGTTTATATGAGCTTTTTAAATCAACAATACGGTTAAAGACTTTTTCTTCACCCGTAGTCAGTTTTTCATCTGCAACATAATATCCATGTCTGAAAAACTGGAATCGCTCTCCCGGTGCAGCCTCAAGTATTGACGGCTCTGCGTATGCTGTCACAACTTCCATTGAATTTTCATTGAGAACGCTGTTTCCTTCTTCATCATCAACCATCAGATAATCATAGTTTCTGATTTTGATTGGAACTGCACTATTACATTCAACCCAGTGAATTGTGCCTTTTACCTTGCGTCCTTCAAATCCAGAACCCGATCTGGTTTCAGGATCATATGTGCACAGAAGCTCTTTGATACTGCCGTCTTCATTTTTGATAACCTCGTTACATGTGATAAAATATGCACCTTTGAATCTTACTTCATTGCCAGGGAAAAGCCTGAAATATTTCTTTGCAGGCACTTCCATGAAATCTGCACCATCTACATAAAGCTCTCTGCCAAACGGAACCTTGCGGCTGCCCATTTCAGGAACATTTCTGTTGTTTTCCATTTCGCATTCTTCTGTTTTATCTTCAGGATAATTGGTTATTACAACCTTGATTGGGTTTTCTATCACATTCCTTGATTCAACCTTGTCCTTGAGATCTTCTCTAATGCAATGCTCAAGCAATGAAACGTCAACTGTACTGTTTGCTTTTGAGACTCCTATTCTCTCACAAAAATCTCTGATAGCCTCAGGTGTATATCCTCTTCTTCTGAGTCCTGCAATAGTAGGCATCCTCGGGTCATCCCAGCCTTCTACTGTGCCATCATCAACCAAAGCCTTGAGATATCTTTTGCTCATAACTGTATTTGTAAGGTTAAGCCTTGCAAATTCAATCTGCTGCGGCGGATTAGGCCATTCGAGTTCTGCAAGAACCCAGTCATAAAGAGGCCTGTGATCCTCAAATTCAAGAGTACATATCGAATGAGTGATACCCTCTATCGCATCCTCTATAGGATGAGCAAAGTCATACATAGGATATATACACCATTTGTCTCCTGTATTGTGATGAGTGGTATGAGCTATTCTGTATATAACAGGGTCCCTCATATTGATGTTAGGCGATGACATATCTATTTTTGCTCTCAGGACTTTTTCGCCATCTGCATATTTCCCTGCTTTCATTTCTTCAAAAAGCTTCAGATTCTCTTCTATGCTTCTGTCTCTATAAGGGCTTTCTTTCCCCGGTTCTTTAAGAGTTCCTCTGTACTGTCTTATCTGATCTGCATTAAGGTCACAAACAAAAGCCTTGCCCTTGTTTATCAGACTTACTGCACATTCATACATCTTGTCAAAGTAATCCGAGGCCCACAGTCTCTCGTCCCATGAAAATCCTAACCATCTAACGTCTGCTTCAATAGAATCTATATATTCAACATCCTCTTTAACAGGATTTGTATCATCATATCTTAAATTGCATTTGCCTCCGTATTTTTGGGCAGTAGTAAAGTTAAGGCATATTGATTTTGCGTGACCTATATGAAGATATCCATTTGGCTCCGGCGGAAATCTTGTATATACCTTGTCCCCGTTCTTTCCTGTTTCCAGATCTTTATCTATAATATTATGGATAAAGTTGGAGCTTTCTGTTTCTCTGATTTCTTTTTCCGACATATTCTAGTCCTCCTAAATTCACTTCCCAAAAAATTGACATTATATTATATCACAATTTATATGTATTTACCAGTTGTGATTTGCTCTGAAAAATTATTTACCTGTGGTATTTATGCTCTTCCGGATGCTCCATATTATATGCATTCCAGAAATCAGCCTTGTTTTTGTAAAGCAATGCATCGGCTTTGGCATATGCCTCATCAAATTCCTTATTGTCATCAAAAAACGCATATCCGGCAGAAAATCCATATGGAAGTTTACCTGTTTCATCTCCTATTGTAGAGATGAGCCATTTTACAAGCTTCTCATCTGTTGTGCGATAAAGTATAGCAAACTCGTCGCCACCCATACGATAAATATTTGCATTGTATGGGAGATGTGAAAAAGCAGCTTTTGAAAAGGTTGTCAATGCATTGTCTCCCGCAGCATGACCATGTGTATCATTTATGTACTTGAGCCCATTAATATCAAAAATAATGAAGCAGCATGGCGACTTTATTTTCTCAATGTCTGCATAGAATCTGCCTCGAAGAAATGCATCTGTGCGTATATTCTACTATAACGCTTGCGGAGCATCCGATAACAACAATCATGCAAAGAACAGTCTCATCATACTCGCCTCTCTTTGTCGGCTCAATCCCGGAAATGATAATAGTTGCTATATAAAGTGCCCCGATGAGAAATGGAAAATATCCAAGCGGCCCACGTATAAAATTGTTTGTCAGATTGTATGAAAAAACAACAGGGCAGAAAAACGCCGTGCTACAGATAAGCATATTGAGTACGAGAGGGATTGCCATCAGCTTCCCCATGGTTTTTTTGTTTCCTCGTAAAGGTATCAGCGATATGAAATACGGTATTGCCGGTCTGAAGGAATATGCAGCAACAGAGAAAAGCACACGCCAAAGAGAAGGATGGGCAAGCTCTGAAAAATATCTTTCCCCAATTTCTCCTGCTATAACAATAAGTATGCTGATTGCTGCAAGCATGAGCAATCTCGCAATTCTGCGTGATGTGAGATTGTTATGCTTTAAAAAAACAAGAAAACAAATGCATGTTATTATGCAAACCATATAATCTCTGATAATCGATAAGAACAACTCCATATTTTACCTCTTTCAAGTGGCTTCCCTGTCTCCGGGTTCACCCATATTATACGTTGAACAGGAAGTGCATCACGTCACCATCTTTGACAACATATTCCTTGCCCTCTGATCTGATAAGGCCCTTTTCCCTGGCTGTTGCAAGATTGCCACCGCACTCTATCAATTTGTCATAAGCGATAGTTTCTGCTCGGATAAATCCTCTTTCAAAATCCGTATGTATTTTACCTGCTGCCTGAGGCGCTTTGGTGCCCTCAGTTACTGTCCATGCCCTGACTTCAGGTTCGCCTGCTGTAAGGAATGAAATGAGGTTGAGCAATCTGTATGACGCTTTAATCAATTTGTCCAATCCCGACTCTGCTATTCCAAGTTCTTCAAGGAACATGGATTTTTCATCATCATCAAGCTCTGATATCTCAGCTTCTATTCCCGCACATACAACAACCACGTCTGAACCTTCTTCTTCTGCTATCTTTCTAACCTGCATGATATATTCATTATCTTCAGCTGCGGCATCCTCTTCTGATACGTTTGCAACATATATGACCGGCTTGTATGAAAGCAGATCGAGGCTCTTTACGAATTCAGCCTCTTCGGCTGTAAGCTCCATAGCTCTTGCTGATTTGCCCTCTCCAAGAAATTCATTAACCTTATTCAGAATATCAAGCTCCTTTTGCAGGCTTTTATCTCCTTTGAGGTTTTTGGTCGTTCTCGTTATCCTTCTTTCGAGGAGCTCCATATCTGAGAGTATGAGTTCTGTATTTATCGTCTCTATGTCCGATGCAGGATTGATTTTGCCATCGACATGAACAACATTGGGATCATCAAAGCATCTCACAACATGAACTATCGCAGCAACTTCTCTGATATGGCCCAGAAACTTGTTGCCAAGGCCCTCTCCTTTTGATGCACCTTTTACAAGGCCTGCAATATCATAAAACTCAATGGTTGTATATATTGTTTTTTTTGCCTTATATATATCTGTAAGCACTTTTAATCTTTCGTCCGGAACTGCAACAACGCCCACATTAGGTTCTATAGTGCAGAAGGGATAATTTGCAGCCTCTGCACCAGCCTTGGTTATTGCATTAAACAATGTGCTTTTACCTACATTAGGAAGTCCTACTATTCCCAATTTCATCTGTCGTTCACTCTCCTTTGAATTTTTGTATGCCGTTATCACAGTCACACTTATATATTATATCACAAAAGCACCCTTTGCCGACCTTTTTCTTTGTTTCCATCAAGAAAAACAAAAAGACACCGGGGTTGGCCGATGTCTTAATATGACTTTGCTATTAAACAAGTTCTACGAATACTGACTCTGCATTGTCTCCCTGTCTTGGTCCAAGCTTCAGAATTCTGGTGTATCCACCGTTTCTGTCTGCGTATTTAGGAGCTATATCTTCAAACAGTTTTGTTACAACGCTTTCATCAAATAAATATGCAAGCACCTGTCTTCTGGCATGTAAATCTCCACGCTTTGCAAGAGTAATCATCTTTTCAGCGATTCTTCTTGTTTCCTTAGCTCTATCCTGTGTAGTCTGGATTCTGCCATACTTAAAAAGGTCAGTCACCAGATTCCTAAGCATAGATTTTCTGTGAGCTGAAGGTCTGCCCAGCTTCTTATATCCTGGCATAGCTTTAGTTCTCCTTTCCTGTCTGTTTCACGTTATTCTTCGTTAGGCTTTAATTCAAGACCTAGTTCTTCAAGTTTGTGTTTTACCTCGTCCAAAGATTTCTTACCAAGGTTTCTAACCTTCATCATATCATCCTCGGAACGCTGAGTAAGCTCTTCTACAGTATTGATAGCCGCCCTCTTGAGACAGTTGAAGGAGCGAACTGAAAGTTCGAGTTCTTCTATTGTCATTTCAAGAGCTTTTTCTTTCTGGCTTTCTTCCTTTTCGACCATGATTTCCATTGAATCAGTATCATCAGTAAGCTCGATGAACAGGTTCAGATGCTCCTGCATTATCTTGGCTCCTATTGATACGCCCTCTTCAGGTCTGATGGATCCGTCAGTCCAGATTTCAAGTACAAGTCTGTCGTAGTCTGTAACCTGGCCTACTCTTGTGTTTTCTACTGTAAAGTTTACTTTTCTGACCGGTGTGAAAATTGAGTCAACAGGGATTACTGCGATAGGAGTATTCTCCGTCTTGTTCTGCTCAGCAGGGATATATCCTCTGCCTCTTGCCAGATTGATTTCGATAACAAGTGATGCACCGTCTTCAAGAGTTGCTATATGCAGATCCGGATTAAAAATCTCCATGTCAGCATCACCGATAATATCGGCTGCTGTCACTTCTTTTGGACCTATTGCATTAATCAGCACTCTTTTGGTATTTTCACCGTTTAACCTTACAGCAAGCTTTTTAAGGTTCAAGATTATTTCAGTAACATCTTCCTTCACTCCTGGTATGGTTGAAAATTCGTGAAGTATTCCGTCGATTTTAACTGATGTAACTGCAGCTCCGGGAAGCGAACTTAAGAATATTCTTCTGAGGCTGTTTCCCAAAGTAGTTCCATAACCTCTTTCAAGAGGTTCAACTATGAATTTACCATAGTTGGGATCTTCATTTGAATATATACATTCAATTGTTGGTTTTTCGATTTCTATCATTAAAAACCCTCCTTTTCATCCAAGATTTCTAAATACTTAAATCAGATTACTTGGAGTACAATTCGACGATTAGATGCTCTGCAACAGGTGTGTCAATCTGCTCTCTTGTAGGAAGTGATAAAACTCTGCCTTCAAGTTTTTCTGTATCAACACTCATCCAAGCAGGAACTGTTATAATCATATCTTTGATTTCCTTGAATTTAGGTGAGCTTGCGCTCTTATCTTTAACCTTAACTACATCTCCGGCTTTCAATTCCATTGAAGGAATTGTAGCTTTCTTTCCGTTTACTGTGAAATGACCGTGAGTTACAAGCTGTCTTGCTTCTTTTCTTGAGGAAGCAAGGCCAAGTCTGAATACTACGTTGTCTAATCTTGTTTCAAGAAGAATCAGCAGGTTTTCACCAGTGATACCAGGCTTCTTTGCAGCCTTGTCAAACAGATTTCTGAACTGAGTTTCCTGAAGTCCGTAAAATCTCTTTGTTTTTTGTTTTTCTCTTAACTGGTTACCATAGTCCGACTGTTTTTTTCTGCTCTGTCCATGCTGACCAGGAGCGTAATTTCTTCTTTCAAGTGCACATTTGCCACTATAGCATCTTTCACCCTTTAAGAACAGTTTCTGTCCTTCTCTTCTGCATAATTTGCAGTTAGCGTCTGTATATCTTGCCATTTTAAATTACTCCTCCTTTCCTAGACTCTTCTTCTCTTTGGTGGTCTGCATCCGTTGTGCGGTATAGGTGTGATATCTCTAATCATTGTAATATCAAGACCTGCAGTCTGAAGAGCTCTTATTGCAGCTTCTCTTCCGGAGCCCGGACCCTTAACGTATACTTCAACTGTTTTCAAACCATGCTCCATTGCAGCCTTTGCAGCAACCTCTGCAGCCTGCTGTGCAGCAAATGGTGTTGATTTTTTTGATCCTTTGAAGCCAAGTGAACCTGCACTTGACCATGATAGCGCGTTTCCGCTCATATCTGTAAGTGTTACAAGAGTGTTATTAAAGGTAGCCTGAATATGAGCCTGGCCTTTTTCAACGTTCTTGCGCTCTTTTTTCTTTTTTCTTACTGCTTTTTTTACAGCTTTAGCCATATCAATCTACCTCCTTACTTCTTCTTTCTTCCTACAGTTTTCTTAGGACCCTTGCGTGTTCTTGCATTTGTCTTAGTCTTCTGGCCTCTTACAGGAAGTCCTCTTCTGTGTCTGATACCTCTATAGCATCCGATTTCCATCAATCTCTTGATATTCAGTGATACTTCTCTTCTGAGATCACCTTCTACAAGATAATCCTCTTCAATAATCTTTCTGATTTTACCGGCTTCTTCCTCTGTCAGATCCTTAACTCTTGTGTCAGGATTAATTCCGGCTTTTTCCAGGATTAATGTTGCTGTTGGTCTGCCTATTCCATAGATATATGTCAGACCGATTTCTACTCTTTTCTCTCTGGGTAAGTCTACACCAGCAATACGAGCCATATTTTTCTCCTTCCCCCATCTTCCGTCGCCTTATCAGGGTGGCAATATAGACGGGATCACATAATATAAGTGGTGATATTTGCGGCAGCAGCCCTGAACCTGCTGCCATCACATAATAACTGATTAACCCTGTTTCTGCTTGTGCTTAGGATTTTCACAGATAACCATTACTTTTCCTTTTCTTTTAATAATTTTGCACTTTTCGCAGATAGGTTTTACGGAAGCTCTAACTTTCATTGTTTTCCTCCTAATCTACTTATCTCTCCATGTAATTCTGCCTCTTGACAAATCATAAGGTGAAAGCTCAACCTTAACTCTGTCTCCCGGAAGAATTCTTATGAAGTTCATTCTGATTTTTCCTGAAACGTGTGCAAGCACTTCGAAACCGTTGTCCAGCTTAACAACAAACATTGCATTCGGCTGTGCATCAACAACAGTACCCTCTGCTTCGATGACGTCTGTCTTCGCCATATTCTACACTCCTTTTTCCGCTTGTATTTATCAAGCTATAATGTAAGCAGCTGTGGCTCACCATCAGTTATAACGACAGTATTCTCATAATGAGCTGCAAGTTTGCCGTCAGCAGTAACAACAGTCCAGTTGTTCAGCAGAGTTTCAACATCATAGGTTCCCTCTGCTATCATCGGTTCGATTGCAAATACCATGCCCGGTGCAAGTCTTGGACCTCTGCCCGCTCTACCGTAATTTGCTATCTGAGGGTCTTCATGCATTGCCCTGCCTACTCCATGCCCTACAAATTCCCTTATTACCGAAAATCCTTCTCCTTCGACTTTCATCTGAATAGCATTGGATATATCTGAAAGTCTGTGTCCGACTTTGCAATATTCAAGGCCGGCAAAGAAACTCGCCTCTGCCACCTCTATGATTTTACGTGCAATAGGGCTTATCTGGCCTATTCCATAGGTTCTGGCCGCATCACTTACATAACCCTTGTAGGTTGAACCAACATCAACGCTGACTATATCGCCTTCCTGAATAATCCGCCTTTTGTCCGGTATTCCATGAACCACTTCTTCATTGACTGATACACAGGCACTGGCGGGAAATCCGCCATAACCTTTAAATGTAGGAATCATTTTGTGCTTCCTGATTGTGCTTTCAACAAACTTGTCCACGTCTTTTGTCGACATTCCCGGCTTGATATAATTTTCAAGCTCTTCAAGAATGTACTTTGTGACTTTGCCGGATTCTCTCATCAGTTCTATCTCTTCCGGTGATTTAATGATAATCATTTTATTCTCCTAAAGCTCTTACGATATCAGCAAATACATTTTCAAGGCCCGTTGCACCATCTATGTTTGCTATGCATCCTGCCTTTGTATAATAATCTACAAGAGGTTTGGTCTGGGAATCATATACTGATATTCTGTTTTCGGCAGTTTCTACAGTATCATCATCTCTCTGGAACAGTTCCTCTCCACAGAAATCACAAACACCTTCTTTTTTAGGAGGTATATTTGTAACATGGAATGAAGCTCCGCACTTTTTGCATACTCTTCTTCCTGTAAGTCTTGCAATAAGCTCTGCTTTTTCAACCTCGAGATTAATAACAGTATCTATTTTACTGCCGTGTGCTGACAGAAATTCGTCAAGCTTTTGAGCCTGAAATACTGTCCTTGGAAATCCGTCAAGCAGAAATCCGTTTTTGCAGTCATCCTTAAGAAGTCTGTCTGTAGCAATCTCAACTACAAGTTCGTCCGGAACGAGCTCACCTTTGTTCATATATTCCTGGGCTTTTTTTCCGAGCTCTGTTCCGTTCTTGATGTTTTCCCTGAATATATCGCCTGTCGATATGTGAGGTATATGGTATTTGTCAACGATGTTTACCGCCTGTGTACCTTTACCTGCACCCGGAGGCCCTAATAGTATAAGATTCATTTTGTTCTCCTATTTCAAAAATCCTTGATAATTTCTCATAACCATCTGATTTTCAAGCTGCTTCATCGTATCAAGAGCAACACCTACTGCGATAAGAAGTGATGTTCCTCCGAATTTGAAATCTATAGCTGTAAAATTGCCTATGATTAAAGGCATAATTGCTATTACAGCCAGGAAAATAGCTCCTGTAAAAGTAATTCTGTTCATTACTTTCTGTAAGTATTCAACAGTCGGTCTGCCCGGTCTGATACCAGGTACAAATCCTCCGTTTGCCTTCATATTATCTGCAACTTCCATCGGATTGAAGGTTACTGCAGTATAGAAGTATGTGAAGAATATGATCAGTATTGCATAAAATATACTGTAAACATATACTCCCGGAGTACCGTTTGTTGAGAGCCATTTAGTCATAAATTCTGAAAATCCTGTGTTTGGCCAGAAGTAAACCAGCGTCTGCGGCAGCTGCAACAGCGACATACCGAAGATTACAGGAATAACTCCCGCCTGATTAACTTTTAGCGGAATATGCGTTGACTGTCCGCCATACATTTTTCTTCCTACAACTCTCTTTGCATACTGCACAGGAATTCTTCTCTGACCCTGCTGTATCTCGATAATAACTACGATTACCAGTATAGCAAATGCAATGAACAGGAATATGCCTACAAGTGAAATTGCACCCGACTTGTAATTTGAGAAAGCTGACATGATTGCACTTGGCACTCTTGCAACGATACCACCAAAGATTATAAGGGATATTCCGTTGCCTATGCCGTGTTCATTTATAAGCTCTCCAAGCCACATCAGGAATGCAGTTCCTGCTGAAAGTACGAATACTACAACTGTGATATGGAAGAAATCTGTATTAAGCAGATACTGCTTGAATATACCAAGTGTCATACCGATTGCCTGCACAAATGCCAGTCCAACTGTAAGATATCTTGTATATCTTGCAATTTTTTTTCTTCCTTCAACGCCTTCCTTGGCCAGTCTTTCCAAAGCAGGTATTGCAATTGTAAGTAGCTGTAGTACAATCGATGCGGTAATATAAGGTGTAATGCTTAAAGCAAATATTGTAAGGTTACTGAAAGCACCACCTGAGAACAGGTCGAATAATTCGAACAGTCCGGAATCACCGTTGAATGCCTGATCCAGGATGTCTCTATTGATTCCCGGTACAGGAATGTTAGATCCAATTCTGAATACCAGCAGCATCAGCAAAGTGAATATTATTTTCTTCCTTATATCAGGAATTTTCCAGGCCTTGCCAAAAGTCTTCAGCACTTCCATATTAAATTACCTCTACCTTTCCTCCGGCAGATTCTATTTTTTCTATTGCTGTTTTTGTAAATTTGTGAGCCTGAACTGTCAAACTCTTATCAAGCTTACCGTCGCCAAGAATCTTAATACCATCCTTTACCTGCTTAACCATCCCTGCTTCTTTGAGCATTTCAGGTGTAACAACTGTGCCTGCTTCAAATTTGTTTAAAGCATCGACATTGAGTACTGTATATTCAGTACCCCAGATGTTAGTGAAGCCTCTCTTTGGAAGTCTTCTGTACAGTGGCATCTGTCCGCCTTCAAATCCAAGTCTTACTCCGCCGCCGCTTCTTGACTTCTGACCGTTCATACCTCTACCTGCGGTTGTACCATTACCGGTACCAGTACCACGGCCTTTTCTTTTCGGGTTCTTTGTTGAACCGCCGGCAGCCTTTAACTCATGAAGTTTCATATCCTTTGCACCTCCATTCCTACAGTTCTTCTACAGTAACAAGATGCGATACTTTATTAACAGCACCACGAGTTACAGGGCTGTCAACTAATTCTACTGATGCGTGCATCTTTTTCAGTCCTAATGCTTCTACAACTTTTTTCTGTTTTGGGGAAGCACCAATAGTACTCTTTGTTAAAGTAACTTTAATCATCTTTGCCATTGTTCTTCCTCCTTATCCTAAAATTTCTTCAGGTGTTTTGCCTCTTAATCTTGCAACCTCTTCTACTGTTACCAGAGATTTAAGACCTTCCAGTGTTGCATAAGCCATGTTACCTGTGTTGTTTGAGCCTATTGATTTTGCTCTTACGTCTTTGATTCCTGCAGCTTCGAGCACGGTTCTAACTGATGAACCTGCGATTACTCCTGTACCTTCAGCAGCCGGCATCAGCAATACTCTGCCTGCTCCGAATATACCAAGCTGTCTGTGTGGAATTGTTGTTCCTACTGTTGGAACACTGATTAAATTTTTCTTTGCATCTTCTGTAGCTTTTCTTACAGCTTCAGGTATTTCTATAGCCTTACCAAGACCAACGCCTACGTGACCTTCGCCGTCTCCAACAACTACAGTTACGCTGAATCTCATATTTCTACCGCCCTTAACTGTCTTTGCAACACGTCTGATGTTAACGATAGTTTCTGTCAAGTCCAGCCTGGATGCATCTATTGTATTTCTCATCTGATACCTCCTAGAATTTTAGTCCGCCTTCACGTGCGCCGTCAGCTAATTCCTTAACTCTTCCGTGATAAAGGAATCCGCCTCTGTCAAAAGCTACAACTTCTATACCCTTTGCAAGAGCTCTCTTAGCTAAAGCTGCCATTTACCATTCACTCCTTTCTTACTGTGCTCCAGCTTTTCCTTCTTTACGACGGATAACTTCATCAGCATATTTGATACCCTTGCCCTTGTAAGGTTCAGGCTGTCTCCATTTACGGATGTTTGCCGCATAATTACCTACTAAAGCTTTGTCTATACCTTTAACGATAATTTCTGTAGCACTTGGAACCTCAGTAGTGATTCCTTCAGGATCTTCCATTTCAACAGGATGTGAATATCCAAGCTGCATAACAAGAGTCTTGCCCTTTTTCTCTGCCTTGTATCCTACACCATTAATCTGGAGCTTCTTTTCATAGCCTTGTGTAACTCCAACTACCATATTGTTGATAAGAGTTCTTCCAAGACCGTGCTGTGATTTATGTTCTTTTGCTTCTGAGCTTCTTGAAACGATAACTTCTGTTCCGTTTACTTCGATTTTTAACAGTTTGCTAACCTGTTCCTGTAATTCGCCTTTGGGTCCCTTGACAGTAACAACATTGTTATCGTCAACTTTAACCTCTACGCCAGCAGGCAGGTTAACAGGTTTGATACCTATTCTTGACATGTCTTACCTCCTACCAAACATAACAAATTACTTCGCCGCCAATACCCATTGCTCTTGCTTTTTTGTCACTTATAACTCCTTTTGAAGTTGATATGATAGCAACACCAAGTCCACCGAGAACTCTTGGGATATCGTCTGCTTTAGCATAAACTTTCAAGCCGGGTTTTGAAATCTTTTTGATTCCTTTGATTACTCTTTCTTTGTCAGCTGTATATTTCATCTGAACTCTGATAATTCCCTGCTTGCCATCTTCTATAACATCAAAGCCATTAATGTAGCCTTCTTCTAATAGAATATCTGCAATCGCCTTTTTCATTTTTGATGCAGGAATATCTACAGTTGGGTGGCATACAGTATTGGCATTTCTGATTCTAGTGAGCATATCTGCTACCGGATCTGTCATTGTCATTACAGTATTCTCCTTCCTTCGTGTGGTTCTGGATCAGTCTCCAGCCTTCACAATTCTCTAACTATTTATTTTACCAGCTCGCTTTTCTTACGCCTGGTATTTCACCTTTGTATGCAAGCTCTCTGAAGCATATACGGCAGATTCCATATTTCTTTAATACAGAATGAGGTCTTCCGCAGATTCTGCATCTTGTGTAAGCTCTTGTTGAATACTTAGGTTTTCTCTGCTGTTTAACTTTTAAAGATGTCTTAGCCATAATTTCCCTCCTACTTTTCGAACGGCATTCCCAGTAACTGAAGCAGTGCCATAGCCTCTTCGTCTGATTTTGCCGTAGTTGTGAATACTATGTCCATACCCTTAATAGTTTCTACCTGGTCATAGTTGATTTCAGGGAATATTAACTGTTCTTTGATGCCCATTGCATAATTGCCTCTGCCGTCAAATGAGTTTTTGCTAACACCCTTGAAGTCTCTTACTCTAGGAAGAGCGATATTGAAGAATTTATCAGCAAATTCATACATATTGTCGCCTCTTAAAGTAACTTTAACTCCTACTGGCATTCCTTCTCTGACTTTGAAGTTAGCGATGGATTTTCTTGCTTTTGTTACAACAGGCTGCTGTCCTGATATAAGGGCAAGCTCTTTAACTGCAGATTCAATAATCTTCGCATTGTCTTTACCTTCACCAAGACCCATGTTAATAGTTATCTTTTCAAGTTTAGGAACTTCCATAACGTTTTTGTACTGGAATTTTTCCTGTAACGCACCAAAAACTGTGTTTTTGTACATTTCTCTCATTCTAGCTGCCAAAATCGTCTCCTCCTTTCTTAATCAATTTCCTGTCCTGTTTTTCTTGAAAAACGAACCTTTTTGTCTCCGACCATCTTGTATCCGACTTTTGTCGGAGCTTTTGCCTTGCTGTCGTAGTACATTACGTTTGAAGCGTCTATAGGACCTTCCTGATGCTTGATTTCAGCAGCAGATGTTCTTGTCTGCTTCGCATGCTTAGTCTGAATGTTAACGCCTTCTACGATTACTCTGTTTTCTTTAGGCATAGCCTTGAGAACTTTTCCGGTTTTACCTTTGTCTTTGCCGGTAATCACCATTACCATATCGTCTTTTTTGATACGCATCCTTAAACACCTCCTATAGTACTTCCGGTGCCAGTGACACTATCTTCATAAAGCCTTTTTCTCTAAGTTCTCTTGCTACAGGTCCAAAAATACGTGTTCCTGTCGGAGTCTTATCATCCTTTATGATAACTGCTGCATTCTGATCAAATTTAACATAACTTCCGTCTGCTCTTCTTGCGCCGTGCTTTGATCTTACAACTACAGCTCTCACTACATCACCTTTTTTAACAACGCCGCCTGGTGTTGCTTCCTTTACAGCACATACTATTACATCGCCAATATTTGCATACTGACGGCTTGTTCCGCCTAAAATACGGATACACAGTAATTCTTTTGCGCCTGAATTGTCAGCAACTCTTAATCTTGTTTCAGTCTGAATCATATCTCAGTTGCCTCCTTTACTTAACCTTTTCAACGATATTTACAAGTCTCCATCTCTTGTCCTTTGACAGAGGTCTTGTTTCCATAATTCTAACTTTATCGCCAATCTGGCATTCATTGTTTTCGTCGTGAGCTTTGATCTTCTTTGTTCTCTTTACGGCTTTTCCATAAAGGGAATGTCTTACGAAGTCTTCAACTGTTACTACTATAGTTTTGTCCATCTTGTCTGATGTCACTATACCCACGATAGTCTTTCTTCTGTTTCTATCAACTGCCATAATACATCCTCCTTTCTGTTAGCCCTGAACCTTTGCAAGTTCTTTTTCTCTGATTACAGTCTTAACTCTTGCGATATCTCTTTTTGTTTCTCTGAGTTTAACCGGATTTTCAAGCTGACCGGTTACATGCTGGAATCTCAGGTTAAATAATTCTTTTTTCATGTTATCAAGTTCAGCATTAAGCTCAACTTCTGTCATTTCTCTCATTTTCTTTAATTCCATTATGCTTCACCACCCTTTACTTCCTGGCCTTTGATGGCAAACTTTGATTTGATAGGAAGCTTATGTGACGCAAGTCTGATAGCTTCTCTTGCCTGCTCTTCAGTAACGCCTTCGATTTCGAACATTACTCTGCCTGGCTTAACTACTGCTACCCAGTATTCAGGTACACCTTTACCTGAACCCATACGAACGCCTGCCGGCTTCTTACTTACAGGTTTGTGTGGGAATATTTTGATATATACTTTACCACCTCTTTTGATAGATCTTGTCATAGCAACTCTGGCTGCCTCGATCTGATTTGAAGTGATCCATCCGCATTCTGCTGCAACAAGACCATATTCACCATATGTGATTGTATTGCCCTTGGTTGCTTTGCCCTTCATTCTTCCTCTGTGGACTCTTCTACGTTTAACGCGCTTTGGCATTAACATAATGTGTTCCTCCTTTCTTTATATCTATGCCTCTGTTTCTGCAGTTTCTGCTGCTGCTTCTACTGCTTCTACCTGTGGTTCTTCAACTTTCGGCTCTACCTTTGGAGTTTTTCTTACTCTTGGATTTACAGCCTTTGGAGCCTGAGGAGCATCATCTCTTCTGTCTCTTCTTTCTCTTCTGTCAGATCTGCCTTCTCCTCTTCTACCATTTCTGTCGTTTCTTCTTCTGTCGCCCTTCTTGCCTCTTCTTTCCTGTTTTTCTTCAGGAACTGCGCTTACAAGGCCTTTATCAAGAACCTCACCATGGTTTATCCAAACTTTAACGCCTATTTTACCATAAGTTGTATCAGCTTCTGCAAAACCATAGTCAATGTTTGCTCTCAAAGTATGTAGAGGAACATTTCCTTCACTGTATTTTTCGCTTCTTGCGATTTCAGCTCCGCCAAGTCTTCCGGAAGTAGTAACCTTGATACCCTTTGCTCCGGCCTTCATTGTTCTGCCGATAGCCTGCTTCATAGCTCTTCTGAATGAGACTCTTCTTTCAAGAGCCTGAGCGATTGATTCAGCTGTAAGCTGTGCATCAAGCTCCGCTCTTCTGACTTCTTCAATGCTGATAGTTACTTCCTTGCCTGTCATTTTGGCAACTGCTTTTTTGATTTCTTCGATGCCATCGCCTGCTCTGCCGATTACCATTCCCGGTCTTGCAGTCAGTACAATAACTTTGATTTTGTTTTCTGCAGCTCTCTCAATTAAAACTTTTGAAATGCCGGCTGCATATAGCTTTTTCTTAACAAACGTTCTGACCTGATTGTCTTCAGCAAGGCAATCAGCGAAGTTAGCTTTGTCTGCATACCACTTGGAATCCCAGTCTTTGATTACGCCAACTCTCAAACCATGTGGATTTACTTTCTGACCCATTGATGAACCTCCTTACTTAATTTCTCTCTCTTAAAGTTACGCCAACGTGACTGCTTCTCTTTAAGATGATTGATGCTCTTCCCTGTGATCCGGCTCTCCATCTTTTCATTGTCGGACCCTGGTTGGCATAAACTTCAGCGACATATAAGTTGTCTGGATTCATCTTGTGATTTTCTTCAGCGTTAGCTGCTGCTGATTTAACAACCTTTTCTACTATCTCAGCACCCTTGCCAGGTGTGAATTTTAAAATGTTAAGTGCCTCTTGTAAGTCTTTTCCTCTTACCAAGTCAGTAATTGGTTTAAGCTTGATAGGAGACATTCTTACATACTTTGCAATTGCTTTTGCTTCCATTTTACTATCTCCTTTTCTTTATTTGGCGACTTTTTTGTCAGCCGCATGACCTCTGTAAGTTCTGGTTGGAGCAAATTCTCCAAGTCTGTGACCTACCATATCTTCTGTAATATATACAGGCACATGCTTCCTTCCGTCATGAACAGCGATTGTATGTCCAACCATCTGCGGGAATATTGTTGATGGTCTTGACCATGTTTTAACAACTTTTTTATCGTTAGCTGCGTTCATATCATCGATAGCCTTAAGCAGCTTTGCATCTACGAAAGGACCTTTTTTCAGTGATCTACCCATTATTTATGCTCCTTCCTACTTTTCATTTCTTCTCTTCACGATATACTTGTTGGATTCCTTGTTCTTCTTCCTTGTCTTATATCCAAGAGCAGGTTTGCCCCAAGGAGTAACAGGACTTTTACGTCCAACAGGCGCTCTACCTTCACCACCACCATGAGGGTGATCGTTAGGGTTCATAACTGAACCTCTTACTGTAGGTCTGATACCCATATGTCTTTTACGTCCTGCTTTACCAATCTGAATATTGCCGTGATCGATATTTCCAACTTCACCGATAGTAGCTCTGCATTCGATTCTTACTTTTCTTACCTCGCCGGAAGGAAGTCTGACCTGAGCATAGTCACCCTCTTTAGCCATAAGCTGTGCGCCGTTGCCTGCTGATCTTACAAGCTGTCCGCCCTTGCCAGGCTTAAGTTCGATATTGTGGATGATTGTACCGATTGGAATGTTTGCAAGCGGTAATGCATTACCTACTTTGATATCCGCATCAGGGCCTGCGAAAATAACATCGCCTACCATGAGTTTGTTAGGAGCTATGATGTATCTCTTTTCACCGTCTGCGTATGCAATTAATGCTATGTTTGCTGTTCTGTTCGGATCATATTCGATTGCAGCAACTTTTCCTGGTACTCCGTCTTTTGTCCTCTTGAAGTCGATAATTCTGTATTTAGGTCTGTATCCGCCGCCTTTATGTCTTACAGTTATCTTACCTCTGTTGTTTCTTCCCGAATGTTTCTTTAATGTTACTGTTAAAGATTTCTCAGGAGTACTTTTTGTAATTTCCTCAAAAGTGGAAACTGTCATTCCTCTCAGACCAGGAGTAGTCGGATTGTATTTTTTAATTCCCATTGTTTACTACCTCCTAATTATAGTCCCTGGAAGAATTCGATTTCCTTACTGCCTTCAGTAAGTGTAACTATTGCTTTTCTTGAAGCAGAAGTCATGCCTTCGTATCTTCCCATTCTTTTTGCTTTACCTTTAACATTCATGATGTTTACTTTTGCAACTTCAACACCAAAGATTTCTTCAACTGCCAGTTTAACCTGAGTCTTGTTGGCATCTACTGCAACCTTGAATGTGTATTTTTTGTTTTGCGCATCGTCCATACTCTTTTCAGAGATGACAGGCTTAATGATTACGTCATATGGGCTTTTCATTATGCGTACACCTCCTCAATCTTTCTGATTGCTTCTTCGGTAACGATGAAGTTTGTGTGGTTTAAAATTTCATAAACATTCATTGTTCCCACCAAAGCAGTTCTTACTCCGGGGATGTTAGCTGCTGATTTAATAACGTTTTCGTCTTTTTCTGCCATAACTATCAGAGCTTTTTTGCCGGCGTTAACGTTTGCTAACATTTTGATCATTTCTTTTGTCTTAGGTTCATCGAATTTGATTTCGTCAAGAACGATCATCTCATTATCTGCAACCTTTGCTGACAAAACTGATTTCATTGCAAGTCTTTTTACTTTTTTGTTGACTCTGTATCTATAATCTCTTGGTTTTGGTGCAAATACAATTCCGCCGCCTACCTGTGTAGGGTCAGTTGAGCTTCCCTGTCTGTGACGTCCTGTGCCCTTTTGTCTGAAAGGCTTTCTTCCGCCGCCTCTAACTTCTGCTCTTGTCTTTGCTGACTGTGTTCCCTGTCTCTGGCATGCCAGATAGTTCTTTACTACTTCGTGAACAGCGTATTCGTTTGGAGTGATTGCGAAGATCTCATCGTTTAATTTGATTTCACCAGCTTCAGCTCCTGCCATGTTTAGCATTTTTAATGTAGCCATTTCTTATGTCCTCCTTTCCAAATACTCTATTTCTGACCTTTTACCGCATACTGGATACGGAGGAGTCCGCCTTTGTTTCCCGGTACTGCACCCTTAACCAGCATAAGGTTTCTATCTTCAATAACTTTTACTAACTCTACGTTCTGTACTGTAACAGTCTCTCTACCCATTCTTCCAGGGCCTTTGTTTCCCTTGAATACTCTTGAAGGATAAGTACCTGCTGCCAGTGCACCTGCTAATCTCTTGTGCTTTGAACCGTGAGTCATAGGACCTCTGTGGTGTCCGTGTCTCTTGATGTTACCCTGAGTTCCTTTACCTTTTGAAGTTCCTGTGATGTCAAGCTTCTTGCCAACTTCGAATTCTGCAACAGTTATTACCTGTCCGATTTCGTAGCTCTCGCCTTCTTCATTTCTGAATTCAGCCAGATGCTTCTTAACAGGAATGTCATTCTTTGCGAAATGACCTGTCATAGGTTTGTTAACTCTGTGTGGCTTCTGATCTTCAAAGCCAACCTGTACTGCGTTGTATCCGTCAGTCTCAACTGTCTTGATCTGAGTTACAACCTCCGGACCTGCCTCGATTACAGTTACAGGAACGACATTTCCTGCTTCTGTGAAGATCTGAGTCATTCCGACTTTTTTGCCTAGAATCATCTTCATGTTTATTTTCCTCCTAAATTCTTACAGCGGATTGCTCCTTGTCAATCTGAGCAATCATACTAAGGGGAGTTCCCTTACTATAATTTGATTTCAATGCTTACGCCTGCAGGTAAATCCAACTTAGTCAGTGCATCAGTTGTCTTTGGTGTAGCATTTGTGATGTCAATCAGTCTCTTGTGAGTTCTCTGTTCAAACTGTTCTCTTGAATCTTTGTACTTGTGTACCGCTCTCAAGATAGTTACAACTTCTTTTTCTGTCGGCAGCGGAATAGGACCGGAAACGTCTGCGCCTGTTTTTTTGGCTGTTTCAACAATCTTTGCTGCTGACTGGTCTAATAACGCATGGTCATAGGCCTTAAGCTTAATTCTGATTTTCTGTAATTCGCTCATTTTTGTCCTCCTAAAATTTTTGTACAGTTTTCGCTATGCTTGTACAAGGGGTTCAAACGCCTTGTTTTCAATGTGTACAGGGTTTGTGCTTACTTAGTACACAGCTCCGTGTGTTTCCTGCAAAAGCACACAGATAAAAAACAGGCGAATCCCTACGCCACCGTCTTGCGGTGACAATTGCTCCGTGGAAATTCCCATATAGCACTGCAACTTCCCACTTCATCGCCTAAAGCAAGCCTTTGTAGTATATAACAAATGGGGAAACAATGCAACCCTTTTTTGAAAGATTTTTTGGCTTTTTTTACGCCTTCTTTTCAGTGTTTTCAAGCACTTCAGCCCTTTTGCCTATTACACGACTCCTTGCGTTTCCTTTTCGCCAAAAAAAACGATCAAACAATAAATATATTTATTTTTTGATACAATTATTGTATACTTAATATATCTACAAAACCACAAGGAGATAATGAGATGAAACAATCAGATTATGACAACTTAGGTCCTAAAATAAAAAAGTTGCGCGTTGAAATGGATTTAACGCAGGCGCAGGTCGCAAAGGCGCTCAATGTTACTCCTGGATATATAAGTAACGTGGAGAATGGCAGGACAGCCATGTCTCTGAGGATTTTAATATACTATGCACAGTTAATGAGTGTTTCGCTGGATTCTCTTATTGGCCGCATTGATTCCGACTATCAGGATACTGCCCTTGACAATGAATTGCTTGATATTATTCGACAGATGAGTACAGATAATAAGGAGAAGCTGATTAAGACATTAAAAATATGGAACAAGGAACTGTAACTGCAAAGGCGGACATTCTGACAGTTCAATGCACAGCAGGCTTGCCCGGCCCTAAGACTTCTGATATACTATGTGAAAATCATTCATGAAAAGGATTACCGTAATGCCAGAGAAACACACACACGACCATCATCACAATCATGAGCATCATCATGTTCACAGTGCAGATGAAAAGAAAGCTGTAATAAACAGAATATCAAGAGCCATAGGGCATCTCGAATCAATCAAACGAATGGTAGAACGCGATGAAGACTGTTCACAGGTGCTCATCCAGCTTGCAGCAGTCAAATCGGCCGTCAACAATACAGGCAAAGTGGTTCTCAAGAACCACATAAGCGAATGTATAGTTGAAGCTGTAGAGCATCACGACCATGAGGCCATAGAGAGTCTGGGTAAAGCTATTGACAGCTTTGTAAAATAGCACAATCAGAATTCATCAGGGAACAGCCCCTTTGCAATCTGTTCTACGCTGTAAGCCGTCCTTGATCCAGGCAGTGCCGACTCAAGCGACAGCTTTATGAATCGATCTTTTTTCACGCAATCAAGCTGAGATAGTATCGGATCACTTTTGAGCTTCTTTATATTATCTTCATACGAAGCCTCTTCGTAATCATGAATTATGATTACATCAGGCTGCGCTTCAAGAATTTTTTCATAAGAAACAGAAGCCCATGCTTTATCTATATCTTCAAAAATATTAATACCTCCGGCGGAGCGTATGAACAGAGTTTCAATATTAGATCCGCCAGCAGTATATACACCATTACCTGTATCAGAATCATATACCAGCACTTTCAATCTTTCTTTGTCTGCAACAGCTTCTTCAACCTCCTCAATACGATCTTTTTCGCTGCTCACAAACTCTTCAGCAGCCTCCTGTACTTCGAAAATCTCACCAAGCTCCTGTATTTCTTTCCAAACATCATCATATCCTTGAGCTTCACATACATATACAGTAATACCGTACTCTTCAAGTGCCTCTACTGTAAAATCTCCCGAAAAAACCCAGTCTATGCCAAAGAAGAAGTCGCATCCACTGCCGACTACTGCCTCAAGCGTAGGACTCCCATATGTTATCTCCGGAATTTTTTCATATTCTTCCTTCCACTGTGGAAGTGGTCCTCTGCTGTGATTGTCACAACAGTTGCCTATTATTTTATCCGAAAGTCCAAGGGCTACGAAAAGCTCTGTGCAGTCAGGTCCTGCTGTAACTACCTTTTGAGGCATATTCTCTACTGTCACAGTTCTCCCGTAGTTTTGTACAATAACAGGCGAATACTCACTGCTATCTTTGTTTTGAGCTGTATTACTGCCACATCCTGTCATTGCTATTATCATAACTGCAGCAATAACAGCACTTACAATTTTATTCATAAAATTCCCCTTCAATTCAAACATGGTATGTATGAGATAACTGATTTGCTGGTTTCATCTGAGGTTTTCACTTCCGCTCTGACTCCAAAGACCTCTTCTATATTTTTTGCTGTCAATATTTCCTCAGGAGTTCCTGCAGCAAATACTCTCCTATCTTTTAATATATAAATTTTATCGCAAAAAAGCGATGCGAGATTGAGGTCATGCATAGCTGCAATTACAGTAATACCAAGGTCTTTAACTGTTTCAAACGTATTCAGCTGATAAGATATATCGAGATGATTTGTAGGTTCGTCCAGTATCATAACTTCTGTGCGCTGTGCTATGGCTCTCGCAATTATAACTCTTTGTTTTTCTCCTCCCGAAAGTTGCCTGAAGCTCCTGTCTTTCAGGTTGTACATTCCTGTTTTTTGCAAAGCTTCTGCCACTATTTCTTTATCTTTTGCATTGTCTGCCTGAAAAAAACTCTTGTAAGGAGTTCTTCCCATCTCAACCATTTCCCATACAGTAAAGTCAAAAGCAAATTCGTTTTCCTGCCCTACTACAGCAATGTTTGTTGCAAGCTGACGCAGACTCATATCGGCAAGCTTCCTATTTCCCAGCAAAATCTCGCCCCTTTGAGGCTTCAACGCACCATATATACATTTGAGCAATGTGGACTTACCACTGCCGTTGCCACCTATAATTCCTGTGAATTTGCCTGCTTCTGCACAGATATTGATATTCTCTATCACGTTTTCATCAAAGTAACCATATTCAAGATTTTTTATTGTGAGTCTATCCATTATACAAGCCTCCCCGATTTACTTTTGAGTAAAATAATAAAGCAAGGACCGCCTATCACAGCAGTGAGCACTCCCACAGGCAGCTCTTCCGGTGCCAGAATCATTCTGGCTGCCACATCAGCCCATACCACAAAGCATCCGCCAAGGAACACTGCCATAGGCAGGATTTTTTTATGGTCACTTCCAACAATAAGCCTGCATATATGCGGCACCATAAGCCCTATAAAGCCTATCGAGCCGGACACTGCAATTGTAACTCCTGCAAGAAGTGAAGATACCAGCACCAATGCTTTTTGCATATGAGGCACATTAATTCCAAGGGTCACAGCAGTATCATCGCCCAAAAGCAATGCATTCATGGTTCTCCAGTTAATCATCAAAAATGCGAGACATACCAGCATGACAATCAACGGTAGTCCTAAATAGCTCCATTTAGCTCCTGCAAGAGAGCCTGTCATCCAGAAATCAAGATTATGGATTGCAAGAGCATTTTTGGCGCTGAGAGCCACTGCTTTTGTAAATGCATCCATCATCATGGAAATTGCAACGCCTGCCAGAAGCATATGTGTTATGTTCACTCTGCCTTTTACTTTTGAAATTGCGTATACCGCTATAATTGAAACCGCCGCTCCTACAAATGCACTTACAGGAAGTGCGTATGCTCCCAGAAACGACAGCCAGCCTGTAACCATGAATATTGTTGCGAAGGCTGATGAGCCTGATGAGACTCCCAGAACAAACGGATCTGCCAGTTTGTTTCTGATGAGTGCCTGCATGGCCACTCCACATACCGAAAGAGCTCCACCCACTACAAAGCCGAGAAGCACCCGCGGCATACGCATCTGCCAGACAATATTGTATTCAAGCACATCGTATTCACCTTTTGAAAATATATTTAAAACTGGTATCTGCCCGCATATGACGTCTACTGTCGAGCCAATGCTCACATTTACAGGGCCAAGTCCTACAGCAACGCATATGCTCATAACAGATACTGCAGCAAGTATTATCATTATGAGCTTAAAATGCTTTTTCATCTGCCTGTCTCCTGATATTTAATCTCCATGGTATTATATCTGTCAGAATTACTGCGTACAAGCTCCGGTGGGGGATAAAAGTAAATAAAAAAAACGGTAGAACCTTTAAGTCCTACCGCCTTAGAATTTCAATTATACGATTATACCAATGTTACCAGAACATCTCCTGTGTTAACAGCATCGCCCTTTGATACAGGTACTGTATCTACAGTGCCTGCTCCCGGAGCTACGATTTCGTTTTCCATCTTCATAGCTTCAAGGATAATCAGAACATCGCCGTTGTTTACTGCCTGTCCAGGAGCTACTTTTACATCAAGAACTGTACCAGGCATAGGGGCAGTTACTGACTGTGCGCCTGCTGCTGGTGCAGCCTTAGGTGCTGCTGCTGGTGCAGGTGCCGGTGCTGCTGCTTTAGGAGCTGGTGCTGGTGCTGGTGCTGCTGCTTTAGGAGCTGCAGGGGCTGATACCGCACCGCCTACTTCTTCTACTTCTACTTCATATGTGTTTCCATTCACAGTGATATTGTACTTTTTCATTTTATTCTCCTTTCAAACTACACTTTCCTACTGTTTATACATTCCGAAAGACCTGCACTTGCCCATGCATTTGTCGGTCCGGAAACTCTCGTAATCTTTCTGACAACAAGATTACTTACAACTGTATTTTCCATTGCTGCAACTGCTGCTGCAATCACTGCAACAAGTTCACTGTCATCTTCTGCTGCTGCAACTGCTGCCGCCATGATAACTGCAGAGAGTTCGCCGTCTTCTGATTTTGTCTGTCCTACTGCCGGCGCTGCTTCTTTCTTTGCTTCGCTACTTACTGTTTTGACCGGTTTATGCGTAATTCTGGCCATAAGTGCTATACAGCCCCAGAGTACAAACAATACAATGAATGTGATACCAAGACCCATGCACATGGTTACTGTTGCACCTGTCAGTTTCTCAGACATTGATAATCCTTCAAAATATGTTGGATCAGCAAATTGTTCCATTAATGACATAGTACGCACCTCCCAACTTATAGCGGAATATTACCATGCTTCTTCGCTGGCAATGACAGTCTCTTCGAGCTGAGCATTTCAAAAGCACTTATAATTCTCTGTCTTGCTGTTGCAGGTTCAATGATATCATCCACATATCCTCTCTCTGCTGCTCTGTACGGATTGTTGAATTTCTCTTCGTACTCGTCTATCTTTTCCTGTCTCTTTGCAATAGGATCATCTGCATCTGCGATTTCTTTTTTGAATACAATATTAGCAGCACCTGACGCTCCCATTACTGCAATCTGCGCGCTAGGCCATGCAAGAACCATATCTGAGCCAAGCTCTTTGTTACACATTCCTATGTATGCTCCGCCATATGCCTTTCTTAAAATCATTGTAACTTTAGGAACTGTGGCTTCGCAATATGCATAAAGCATCTTGGCACCATGTCTGATAATCCCGCCGTATTCCTGGTCTGTTCCCGGAAGGAATCCCGGCACGTCCTCGATTGTAAGGACAGGTGTATTGAATGCATCGCATCTTCTGATAAATCTTGCTGCTTTGTCTGAAGCATTTATGTCAAGGCAACCAGCGCCTACTTTTGGCTGGTTTGCAATAACTCCTATGGTTCTGCCTGCCATTCTGATATAGCAGGTAATCATATTTTTTGCATAATGAGGCATTACATCAAGGTATTTGCCGTCATCTGCCAGTCCCTTGATGATATCATACATGTTATAAGCCTTATTAGGATTTTCAGGGATAATTTCGTTAAATTCCGGGATAAGCCTGTTAGGATCATCTGCTGAATCAACTTCAGGAACTGTTTCCATATTGTTTGCAGGCAGATAGCTTAAGAGTTCTCTTACCTGCATTAATGTATCTTCGTCATCTTTGCCAATAAAATGAGCAACACCGCTGATTGAGTTGTGAGTCATCGCACCACCAAGCTGCTCTGCAGATACTTCTTCACCTGTTACAGTCTTGATAACCTGTGGTCCTGTGATAAACATTTGACTTGTCTTGTCAACCATGAATACAAAATCTGTAATTGCAGGTGAATATACTGCACCACCAGCGCAAGGTCCCATGATTACTGAAATCTGAGGAATAACACCTGAAGAAATAGTGTTGTTGTAGAATATTTTGCCAAATCCAGAAAGTGCGTTTACACCTTCCTGAATTCTTGCTCCGCCTGAGTCATTAAGTCCTATAATAGGGCAACCCATCTTCAGAGCCATCTGCTGTGCCTTAACGATTTTTTCTGCATGATATTCACCCAGTGAACCGCCAAGTACAGTAAAGTCCTGCGCATACGCATATGCAAGCTTGCCGTTGATTGTACCATAGCCGCTTACAACACCGTCACCTGTAGCCTTAACATCTGCCATGCCGAAGTTGGTGCATCTGTGGGAAACAAAAACATCTATTTCCACAAATGTATTCTCATCGAATAATATGTTAAGTCTTTCTCTTGCTGTCAGCTTGCCTTTGGCATGCTGGCTGTCGATTTTTTTCTGACCTCCGCCAAGTGCAATTTCTTGCTTAATCTGGCGAAGCTCTTCAAGCTTATTCATATATATTTCCTCCTTGTATTTGGATTTGAACTAAACTAAATGGGGAACTCCATATCAGATTTACTATATACTAATAATTTCCGTTTTGCAACCGGTTTATTCGTGTATACATTATTCTTATTTCTTTTGCAGTTTTATACTGTATGTAGAAAAAAACGGCATACTGCAGCTTATCATTTTTTTGTTGAATCTGCTGCTGTAAATGCCGTTCACATTTCATTACAAAACTCTTTCTATTCTTTTGAGGGCAAGAGCTATAGTCAGTCCCGGTATTATTCGATTGCCTGTTATCTCTGCACCCAGGAGCTCATTTATCCTCTTCAGTCTGTATTGTACAGTGTTCGGGTGAATTCTCATAAAGTCAGATGTCTTGCTGCTGTTCATACCTGCATCAAGGACAAATGTTTCAAGCGTTTCAAGAAGCTGTCTGCCTTTGTTGCCCCCAACTCCCTTGAATACCTCAAGCAGCTCCATGTATGCTTTTTTGACAAAGCCTCCCTGCACCTGTATACTGATGCAATTGCATACCAGCGTAAGCTCATATTTTGTAAATACTCTTTTGAAAGGAAATACAAACTGCACATGGCTTCTTGCTTCGGTTATGAGTTTGTATGCATCACATGCTCCGTCTATATCCTCGAATCCTGTAACATGGAATATCCTCACGCCTTCTGTTTCTTTCAGTTTATCATACAGAGCCAGTACATTTACTTTGTGATCATCGTTTTCTGACGATGCGTCAAGTATAAGCCCATAAGAATCATCCTCATCATTGAGCTTCATTATCTGCAGGGATTTCTCTTTTTCGAAAAGTGCCATAGTGCGTTCACATTCTGCATTTTCTATGCCTTTAGCCATAAATACACTTAGGATTTTGTTTGTATCAATGCCGGCTTCCTCTGCAACTGTTTTGGCAAGGCTACTGTTACCTCTGCATATAGCCTTGATGAATTCCGATCTCGAATCTTTTTCGGGTGTATATTTCCACATACCCATGGCAAGCTCTATGATCTCGGCAAGCTTGGTAATCTCTGCAGCAGTATACAAATCATCATTGTCCACTATGAACATCAGGTATTTTTCGCCTGAAATTATAACTGGTCCCCAATATGTGAGAACTCCGTTTACTCCTACCATAGTATAGAATGTAGAATATTCACCACCGCTTATGCGTTTTTCTTTTGCTGCCCTGATAGCCTCATCTATTGTAGTCTGATGCCTGGTTTCAACAGCAAGTATCTGTCCGTAGTTTTCGTTGAGCAAAACCATCTGAAAGCCATTACTGATTGCAGCTTTTTTGAGTGCCGACTGAAAGTTCGCATGCTTATCAAAATCAAGAAGATGGAATATCGTATTGCTTATGAGGCTGTTGTCAAAATTGTCTCCATATATCACTTTTTCTTCTATTGCATTTAGTACGGTTCCATACTCCGCATCATCCCCTTCAAATACTATAAGGGGGAGGGCTACCTCGTCTGCTGCCGCTTTGACATCAGAAGTGATGCTCCCTACTATTTTACCCACATAAAGCACTATGAGACCTGCGGCTTTTTTTTCTGCAAGGGCTCTGATGATATCAGCCTGCCTGCTGCTATCGTCTCTGGCGCCAAAGAATCCTGTAATAAATATTCTATCTTCGCAATCTACAAGCTCTCTGATTTCTTCAGGCTCAGACGGTTCAAGAACAGATGCATAGCTTATTTTTTTGCCCAGGCCTTTTTCCCCTGCCACAAGTTTCGACTTTTTAAAAACATCCAGCTGTATACATCCTTTAACGGTTGTCTTCATTATTATCCTCCTCTCTTCCTATTTCATCATAGGATTTAAAAAGGGGGTCATCTGACGGTATTATGCTTTCATCATCTTCATTATCATCTGCCAGATAATCACCATCATATCTTGCAAGATCTTCTTCCTCTTCCTTGAGAGCTCTTGCCTGTTCTTCTTCGTCTTTTATTTCCTGTTCGTGCTTTTTGATGTTAAGCTCATCAGCAAGTGCATCCGGGGTTATTTCACCTGTAAACAATCTTTCAAACTGCTCTCCGTCAAGGGTTTCAACAAGAAGCAGCGCCTGCGCCACGTTTTCAAGCTCTGTCATATGGCTGCTCAGGATTTCTTTTGTTTCTTCAAGGCACTCGCCTATAATCTTTCTGATTTCTTCATCTATTTCAGCTGCAACCTCTTCAGAGTATTTCTTGCTGCTTGTAAAGTCTCTGCCCAGGAATACTTCTTCAGAATCGCTGTAGTTTACAGTTCCCAGTTTTTCACTGAAGCCATATTTGGTAATCATATCTCTCGCTATATCTGTAGCTCTCTGAATATCATTACTTGCACCTGTACTGATATCATCAAGAGTAAGCATCTCTGCCACGCGGCCGCCCAGAAGATGAAGTATCTGTTCCCTCATTCTCTGCTTTGTACCGTATGATCTGTCTTCTTTAGGAAGCGTCATGGTAAATCCGCCGGCTCTGCCTCTTGGAATAATCGTAATCTGGTGAACAGGGTCTGTCTTTGGAAGGCTCCTTGCCACTACTGCATGACCTGCTTCATGGTACGCCGTCAGCTTGCGTTCCTCTTCGTTTATTACTCTGCTCTTTTTTTCAGGTCCGGCGATAACTTTGGTTATAGCTTCTTCTATTTCCTCCATGCGGATTGTTCTGCCGTTTCTTCTGGCAGCAAGAAGTGCCGCCTCATTGAGAAGATTTTCTATGTCAGCAGGCGTGAATCCCGGTGTTCTTCTTGCCAAAACTCCCGCATCAACACTTTCGTCGAGAGGTTTATTTTTGGAATGAACCTTGAAGATTTCTTCCCTGCCCTTGACATCAGGTATCCCTATAACAACCTGCCTGTCAAATCTACCCGGTCTCAGCAATGCAGGGTCTAATACATCAGGTCTGTTGGTTGCAGCAAGAATTATTATTCCTGAGTTTTCGGCGAATCCGTCCATTTCAACCAGTAGCTGATTTAATGTCTGTTCTCTTTCATCATTGCCTCCTCCAAGTCCTGCACCTCTTTTACGTCCTACTGCGTCTATTTCATCTATAAATACTATGCATGGCGCGTTTTTTTTGGCCTGATCGAAGAGATCTCTTACTCTTGACGCTCCCACGCCGACAAACATTTCAACAAAGTCAGAACCGCTTATTGTAAAAAACGGAACTCCCGCTTCTCCAGCTGCCGCCTTTGAAAGGTATGTCTTACCTGTTCCCGGAGGGCCTACAAGCAGAATGCCTTTAGGTATTCTGGCACCCAGGTCTTTATATTTTGAAGGATTTCTGAGGAAATCAACAACTTCTGAAAGTTCTTCTTTTTCTTCGTCAAGACCTGCAACATCCTTAAATGTGACTTTTTTGAGGTCTGAGTTCTTTTGTAATTTGGCGCGGCTCTTGCCAAACTGCATTGCCTTGCCGCCGCCCCCACCCTGATTCATCATGAACATAAACAGGAATATAAGGGCAACTATCATGATAATGGTAGGCAAAAGTGACGCTATCAGGGATTCTTTTTTTGGCTGACTGCTGTATTTAATCGCGCCATCTTTAGAAAGCGGTCCCACATAGTTCACTACAAGATATTCTATTTCTGCCGAAGAATCAAAGGTCGTGAAAACCTTTTTTCCGTCTGCAAGGGTAGCTGTAATTTCAGTCCCTACTATATTAATCTCGCTTATCCTGTCTGTACCGTTTTTCTCTGCTTCAAGATATTCTATCATTTTTGAGAGAGGTATGTCCTTAACTTCATCTGCACCGTCAAAGTTGAGAAAATATGCAAATCCCAGAATCAATGCGAATATAAGTAAGTATACTCCTATGTTTTTAGCAAATTTATTCAAATCAGGTCTCCTCCTATTTTGTTTGTATGAACAAATCACGTCCCCTCATTTTATCACGTGAAAACAATTATTTCAACCGTTTGGGTGTTTTTTGTCTCTGCTGTAACCTTGTATCTGCTGCTGTATCTGTAGCCTGCCACCCATAGCACTTCTGAATCAGCGGCTGCAAGCATGATTTCATCTCTTTTGTTTTTGGGGATCTTGAGATCGACAAAGAGATCCTGGATTTTTTTATTGCCTGTGCCTATATTGATGTAATCTCCTGCTCTTCTTGTCCTTATGATGATTTTTCCATCCGGATGATTTTTTTTAAGCTCATCCATATCAAAAGAAGCAGTAAGCTTTCGCCCTTTCGCGCTTTCGTTTTGTACTCCAGCTCCGGCACCGCCCGTTATCCTCAGACTGCCATATTCAAAGACTGCTTCATAGCCTTCCGGCAAACTGACTCTGCCTGACGGGCTGTTTTTGCAGGCAAGCTCATCTATTGCCTTGATATGTGCCATTGTCACATCCTCTTTGAGACCCGCTTCTTCTATCAGCCTCATTATGACTCTGCTCCTGATGCTTCTATGTAATGAAACCAGCTTTTTTACATCTGTGGAGCCGTCATCATGTCTTACTGTCTTTATTGCTTCATTTGTCTGTTGCCACATATAGTCTCTGTCATCATTCAGTGCCGATGAGAGTCTTGAAAGCGAATTTTTGAAGCCGCTGTTAAAATTTTTTTCTATATATGGTATCAGTTCAAGCCTGATTCTGTTTCGTGTATACTTTGTCTGCTCGTTGGTGTAATCAATTCTCGGAGAAAGCCCCTCCTCTTTGCAATATTCAAGTATGTCTTTTTTTTCGACATCAAGCAGCGGCCTGATTATACTGAACCCCTCATCGCTTTTTCGCTTGTACTGAATCGATGCAAATCCATCGGGGCCTGTGCCTCTTATCAGTCTGAACATCATTGTTTCGTACTGATCGTCCGCATTCTGGGCAACAGCTATTTTGACAGAGCTACTCCATCGCGATGCAACCTTGTCAAAGGCTTCATATCTTACGATTCTGCCTGCTTCTTCTGCCGTAAGATTCTCTTCTGCCGCCTTCCGGATGCAATCTGTTTCATACTGTGTGCACGTTATTCCCGCTTCATCACATATATGCTGCACATATTCCGCATCAAGCTCAGCCGCACCCGGCCTGAATTTATGATTTACATGAACAGCCTCCAAAGTTATTCCAAGCTCCTTTGAAAGCTTCATTAATACAGAAAAAAGGCATACCGAGTCAGGGCCTCCGGAAAGACCCAGTACAATATGGTCACCTTTTTGTATAAGTTCATTATGTTCAATTGTCTTTTTTACTGTTTTTAATACATCTACCTTCATAACATCCGTATTCTATCACGATTCCATTTAAGAAAACAACTGCTATATCTGTCTGAGCTTTTCAAGCCCGTTGATAATAAATTCTTTCAGAAATTCCCTGTCGAATTCATATCCCGAACTTTTATATGCAGCTGAAATAATATCATCGAGTGTTTCTTCACTGATATCAGGAATTTCAATTTTTAATCCGGCTGCTGTTGCAAATTCTGCAAAGTATTTCATCACGCCGCCGTCCCTGCAGAGATTAAGGTTCCTGTTTGCAAACAGGCTGTTATTATTGTCATAATTGGGAGCAAGAGAAATTATCTCTCCTGTTTTTCGATCTGTAAGCAACCCATAATTTTTGGTATGCCTGTCGAAATTTTCGCAAAGCGCATCGCATGCACATATGTTAATGTAGTCTGCAGCTATCTCTCCTGAGATTTTCTTAAGGGTGATGTAGTTGTACATATAGTCATCATCAGGTATCATCTTGCCGTTTTCATAATGATCCTCCATTATGCAGTCAATATGCTGAAGATTATATATGCCCTCCGTGAAATCTTTTGTTTTTATCAGCATACCATCATCCTCAAGACAATACTCTGCCATTGCAAATCCAAGTGCTTTGCCTACCTGCGATGTAATATATTCTGAAAGATTTTCACCCGGTTTCTGGTTTTTGTAAAGCCACCATCCGTCCGATTCCAGCTTCCAGCCTTTTTCTTCAGAGCCGATATTGCTTAGTTCAGGCGTGCGCGAAGGCTTTTGAGGCAACCCTGACATATCCCTCATCAGAGCGAGGGCCCAGTATTCGTTTTTTTGAAATACAACATCTTCATAAGCCAGGCTTTCACTATCTTTAACCCAGAAATTGTCCGTAATCACAGCAGCATTTACTTTCATAGCTGTCTGATAATCGTCTGCGCGCTTTGACAGACCCTGGCAACCTTTGACAGCCCTTGTATTTGGCCTTGCTCCATCAGCTGCCCTTTCTTCAATCCACTTCCTGATACTCCCCCTGTTTGTAATATATATTGGAGCAAGCTTTGTATCGAGAATTTCGTATTCAAAGTCCGAATTAAATTCAACAGTCTTAACATTTCCACACATTATATACATATCATTGGCTCCTCTTTCCTCTGGCATTTTAGGTCTGCTGCTTTTTCTTTGTTACAAGCATTATACAGGGAGCATTTTCCGGCTGGTTTATCATAGAAATACTTGCACAGTGATAAATACTCCTGTCAAGTGATTTGCCCCATTCAAGCACTTTTTCTTTTTCAATCCGCCCTTCCGCATGTCCAGGATACATTACTACTGTAACCACACCATCGCATTTAATCATATTGATAGATTTTTCGAGAGCTTTCAATGTGGTTTCGGCTCTGGTTGTGATATGTTTTTCTCCTGAAGGCAAATATCCGAGATTGAATACTATTGCTGCAACCGGCTTCGCAATATGCCTGTCCATCTCCTCGTGGCTGTTATATACAAGCTCTATTTCAGAAGGTGCATCGTTTTGCATCAGAAGCTCAGATGCCCTCATAAGCGCCAGCGGCTGGATGTCAAACCCATATACTTTGCCTGTTTCACCGACGAGTTTTGACAGAGCCAGTGTATCATTGCCGTTACCTACAGTAGCATCTATCACAGTATCTCCCGGTTGTATATACTCAGCTGTAAGATGCATTGCAAGCTTCGCTGTATTTTTTATAAGGTTCATGTCTAATCTCCGAATTTGTTTTTGAAATATCCTCCCGCACAATATATTGCAGCACAAGGGTTGTTACCTGTAGCTCTATCCTTTGATATCAGGGTTGTTACAAATACATCCGTATATCTGGCCGCATATTTATAGAACAGCGAGTCATGTCCCACACAAAGGCCAACTACAACTATAAAGTCTACGTTTTCATCCGCCAGAAATCTCGCCTGGCCTATAGGATTGCATGCAGCCTCAAACTGTCCTTCTTTGAGTTTTTTATCATCAGGTATGCCAAAAATGCCTTTGTCATTGCCGCCGGTCTTGCATATGACTGAATGAACATTAAGTCCCTGTGATTCAAATATTCTCTGCAGTGTCTTTGCCTCCTTTATCATTCCCAGGCAAAATGCCATGCCGATTTCTTTGTATCCCATTTTTTTGCAGAATTCTATGGTTTCTCTCACTCTGTTCCAATTGCCATAGCCTTCTTTTTCTATTTTTGCAGCTTCCACAAAAAATCTGCTGTTTTCGTCTTTTTTGTATTCTTCCCTTATTTCATCCGATGTTGCAATATCCCTCATGGGACAATTTTGAGGGGCTTTGGTTATATCTCCGTCAAAACATGCAAGTCTGTTGCATTCTGTACATTTATACATATCAATTCCTCCGCTTATTCATATTTCTATTGACATCTGCTGCATTTCAGACTCATCTTCAGGTTCCCCGCCTTCCATTACAGCCTCTATGTCCTCTATATCTGGCAGTTCTTTGATGGATTCCAGATCAAAATGTCTCAAAAAAGCATCTGTAGTACCATAAAGTATTGGCCTTCCGATTTTATCAGAGCGGCCTTTTTCTTCTACAAGACCTTTTGCTGCAAGACCATCTACGACTCTGTCACATCTGATACCTCTGATGCTCTCTATTTCTCCCTTGGTTACAGGCTGTTTGTATGCGATTATTGCAAGCACCTCCAGGGCTGACTGGGAAAGTCTTTTGACCTTGACAGGTGTACAAAGTCTTTCAATGTATTCTGCGTTATCTATATCGGTCACAAACTGGAAGCTCTTATTTACTTCTCTTATGCGTATGCCTCTTGCTTCCTGTTCATATTCTTCCTGCAATTCCTTAAAACAATCATATGCTTCCTTTGGATTCATATTGAAAACTTCTGCCGCAAGCTTGACATCAAGAGGCTCTCCCCATACAAACATCATAGATTCAAAAGCTGATTTCATTGTTTTTTTACTTGTCATCAGAGACCTCCTCCAGTTTTGTAACCATAATCTCTCCGTACATTTTGCGTTGGTCAGTCCTAACTATCCTTGCCTTGCTCATTTCAAGCACAGATGTAAATGCCAGCACTATGTCATATTTGTCTTCTTTGTCTACGACAAGGTCGCTGAAAGGAACTGTATCTGTATTCCTCAGCTTGAACAGATTCTTTATAAATGCCATTCTGTTTTCAGCACTTTCCCGCTCTCTTTCAATCCTGACATAACGGCGTCTTACTTCTTCAACTTTCTTTTTTTTGCTCAAAAACAAATCGAAAGCTTTCACAAACTGTCCCATCTCAAGGCTCAGATATTCATCCGGCTGCTCCAGATATGCAGAAATATCCTCTTTGGGCTTCTCATATATGTGCGATGCTTCTTCCTCATACTTTGACAGCATTTGTGATACGAGTTTGAATCGTTTGTACTCCAGAAGTTTTTCGACAAGTCCTGCTCTTGGATCTTCCTCACTGCCTTCCCTGCCTTCCTCAGTCATTCTTGGCAGGAGCATTTTTGTTTTGATATCTATAAGGTTTGCTGCGAGCACCATAAACTCACTTCCTATTGCAACATCAAATTTTTTCATTTCCTCAAGATACGCCAGATATTGGTCTGTTATTTCTGAAATAGCTATATCATATATATTTACTCTGGCATTTTCAATGAGATATACGAGGAGATCGAAAGGTCCTTCAAATGTTTTAAGTTTAACTTTATAGCTCATTTTCACCTCTTATTCGCCTGGTATTTATATTTAATCCTATAATTATACCATATCTCTGCTGATTTCACATGCGATCATTTTTTAAAAAATTATTCAAACAGTCTTCTGAGGTTTTTATCATACGGTGGATATATTACTCCTTTTTCGGTAACAACTGCCGTAATATATTTGTGATCTGTCACATCAAAAGCCGGATTGTATGTCTTGATTCCCTGAGGCGCCACAGGCTTTTGATACCACATTGTGCATATTTCCTCAGGCTTTCGCTGTTCAATCACAATTGCATCACCCGAGGGTGTATCAAGATCTATTGTCGATGACGGAACATACATATAAAATGGTATGCCGTATTCTTTTGCAAGTATCGCCACTGCTGATGTACCTATCTTATTGGCCCCATCACCATTTGCAGCCATGCGATCACAGCCTACTACCACTGCATCAATCTTGCCTTCTTTCATCACTGTCGAAGCCATATTGTCACATATGAGAGTCACTTCTATTCCCGATTTTAAAAGTTCCCATGATGTCAATCTTGCTCCCTGGAGCAGAGGTCTTGTCTCATCTGCATATACTTTAAAATTATATCCTCTCTCATTGCCCAGATAAATCGGCGCAAGGCATGTACCAATACCTGCTGTTGCAAGTGCTCCCGCGTTACAGTGAGTAAGTATGCCCATCTCCGGTTTGAGAAGCTTAAGTCCATGCTCTCCCATTTTCATACAAAAGGACTTATCCTCATTTCGTATGGCAAGCGCCTCTAAAAGCAATGCCTCCTTGATTTCATCTAATGCAAGATGTTTTGTTTCTTCATATTTTCTGTTCATTCGTGAAAGAGCCCAAAACAGGTTTACCGCTGTGGGTCTTGATGATGCAAGATAATCCTTTGTCTTTCTGAATACATTCTCAAAATCATACTCTACGTCTCTGACAGATACAAACAGTCCCAATGCAGCAGCAACTCCGATTGCAGGGGCACCCCTTACTTTAAGCCTATATATTGCATCCCAAACATCCTCTTTAGTTGCAAGCTCGATATATACCTCCTCCTCCGGAAGTTTTGTCTGATCTAAAATCATGAGCTTGTCATCTATATAGTCAACAGTATAAAAATTCATATGCACCTCATTTCTTAACATGATTTATTATACATTTTTTTATTGATATTTGCATCCTGTACCTGAACTTGTTGCCAATTTGTACAGTCGTGATAAACCTTCATCCCCTCGTGTTAAAGTTAAATTTCGCACATTATACAGTATTGAGAAACAAAAATCAAGAGTAGATGTATTATCAACCCAACAAAGGAACGGGCTGGAAGCTTTATCTGCTCTATAGAATAAATATAGCTGATAAAAGTGCGGAATCCGCAAAAAAATCAGTTAAAGCATTGCTTGGCCTATGATTTTGTGGTACACTACTCAATGAAAAAATGCGGAATCCGCAAAAAAATCATGGAGAAAAAGACAATGCAGTACGCGAGAAGGCAATATTTAAATCAGTTGATTAGAAAAAAAGATAACGGAAGAATCAAAGTCATTACGGGTCTGCGCCGGAGCGGAAAGTCCTATCTTTTGTTCACACTTTACCGCCAGTATCTTTTGGATTCTGGTATTCCGGAAGACCAGATTATAGGTATTGCTTTGGATGAGTTTGACAATGCTAAATACCGTAATCCGTTTGAATTAAACAAGTTTGTCAGGGAACGAATTACTGATAGGAATAAGCATTACTATGTATTCATCGATGAAATCCAGTTTGTGACGGAAATTCAAAATCCATATGTGGATGACCCAAATGAGAAGCTTAACTTTATAGATGTGGTACTTGGATTGATGAAAATTCCCAACGCGGATATATATGTGACAGGCAGCAATTCAAAGATGCTTTCATCAGACATCTTGACTCAGTTCCGCGACCGCGGGGATGAAATTCGCGTCAATCCCTTTTCCTTTGCGGAAGTGTATGAGAACTATGGAGGCGATAAGCGTGGTGCTTGGAGAGATTACTACACATATGGCGGTATGCCACTTGTGTGGATGACCGAATCACATGAAGAAAGAAGCAGATATCTGCGAGACCTCTTTACCAGAACATATATCAAGGATGTCTTAGAGAGACACCAGATAAAAAATAATACAGAGGTGCTGGAAGTTCTTCTGAATGTGCTCGCTTCAAACATAGGCTCATTAACCAATCCCAGAAAGCTTTCAAACACATTTGATACGGAGCGTCATATCAGGATTGCACCAGACACGATTGATACCTATATTGGCTACTTTATGGAAGCGTTTCTACTTCAAAGGGCTGAAAGGTATGATGTAAAAGGGCGAAAATATATTAAAACTCCTGTCAAGTACTATTATTCTGATGTAGGCTTAAGAAATGCACGGCTTGGATTCAGGCAGCTTGAAGAAACGCACCTGACGGAAAACGTTCTCTATAATGATTTAATCCGTAGAGGCTATGACGTGGATGTCGGTGTTGTAGAGCAGAACATCAAAAATGATGACGGAAAAAATGTCCGAAAGCAATTGGAGGTTGATTTTGTAGTAAACCGGGGAGATGAGCGATACTATATACAGTCCGCACTTTCCATAGATGATCCAAGCAAAAGGGAGCAGGAAATTGCCTCGCTTCTCCGCATCCCGGATTCCTTCAAGAAGATTGTTGTTATAAAAGACTATATCAAGCCCTGGAGAGATGACCACGGGATTCAATATATTGGGATCGAGGACTTCCTTCTTGACGAAAGCCTCATCTCCAAATAGTAACCACTTCTATTGCAGGAGCCATACTGTTTTGCCTTCAAAGCATACAAAAAGGGCTTATCGCCCCGGCAGTCTATCTGCCTGCGATAAGCCCTTAAATTTCAGGTTTCAATTAAAGATTGAATTCTTTTTTAACGTCAGCGATTGATTCGTCAAGTGCTGCCAATACTTTGTCTATTGTTTCATAGCTCTGAGTTGCAGGTGGTTCGATTCTTACTGTCTTGGCATTTACTAATGTACCAGCAGTCATAACCTTTCTTGCGAATAATCCCTTAGTTACTTCGTAACCAACTTCTGCTTCTGGGAATTCCATGCAGATCAACAGTCCAGCACCTCTGATGTCTTTGAGTACTGTAGGATATTTTTCCTGTAATTTAGCAAGACCAGCCATGTAGTAGTCGCCTTTTTTCTTCATTTCGCCAGGAATATCGTTTTCAAGCATGAATCTGATAGTTGAAATGAATGCTGCGCAAGCAAGAGGGTTACCACCGAATGTAGGTGAGCCTAAAATCCATGGATTGTCAAACATCTTACCTTCTGCTCCTGTGCCGATTCCTGATTTCTCATATGTCCAAGGTCTTGCGATGATACCTGTGATAGGAACGATACCGCCGCTGCTGGCTTTACCAAATGTCATGATATCAGGAGTAACTCCTTCGTGATCGCATCTCCACATTGTTCCTGTTCTTCCAAGACCAGTCTGGATTTCGTCGAAGATCAGGCAGCATCCATAATCGTCTGCGATTTTTCTTAAGTCTTTGAGGTATCCATCAGGTGGAATGATAACTCCGCCTTCACCTTGGATAGGCTCTACGATGATAGCTGCAACTTTTTCGCCTACAGCTACCAGGTTTTTAACTGCTGCTTCTGTAGCTTTTGC
>CAVAON010000006.1:0-49763 GCA_963590215.1 Anaerovoracaceae bacterium
TAGATATATCGCATTCCTTCTTAATAAAATATATAAAAAGCAGAGAACTCCCTGGGATGCCGGGGAGTTTTTCTGTAGCATTTTCCGAAGATGGCGTTAAATGAAGATTTCCATGAAACAACCCTGTTGACAATATAATGAAGACTGATTTATACTATTAGTAGGTATAAACTGGAGGCGCTTAATGTTTTCTATAGGAGATAAGGTAGTCTACCCTATGCAGGGGGCAGGAATAATCGAAAGAATCGAAAGACAGCATATTTTAGGAGAAGACAGGGATTATTTTGTACTTAAAACACCTTACAGCGACATGAAAATCATGATTCCTGTCAAGACATGTATGCAAACAGGGATCAGGGCTGTTATTAGCTCTGAAGAGGTTGATGCGGTTATGCAAGTGCTAAAAGCTCCATCTACAGAGATGAACAGCAACTGGAATCGCAGATACAGAGAAAATATGGACAGGCTTAAAACCGGAGATGCCGGAGAAGTGGCAGGCGTAATCAGAAATCTGGTTCGTATCGAAAGAATTAAAAGCTTATCGGCAGGTGAAAAGAGAATGCTCTCAAATGCACTCAGAATTCTTGCAAGTGAATTTGTGATGGCACTTGGAATTGACCCTGCAGCAGCAGAAAAGCTCATCAATGATGCAATCTAATTTTCGCATTTGAGACAGGTGATTTTGCCGGGCAGCTTCAAAAGCTGCCAAAATATTAAAGAAAGGAGGAAATACATGTTCAAAGGATTATTCAGAACTTTGTTTACTGTGCTCGGACTGGTTATAGGCTTTGGTCTTACAGAGCTCATTTGTTATCTGCTCAAAAGCGGTATTCTTGGGAATGGCGGATTTGTACCGACAACATTTCAGGAAGTGCTGGCAGACGTTATCTTTGCAATTATTTTTGGATTAATATTTTTCAAACTCACTCCGTTCATAACAAAACAAAGTGAAAAAGCATCAAAAAACATAGAATCAAATCTTGCAAGCATACCCACAAATAATCTGCTGGCAGCTACTATAGGACTGATACTGGGCCTCATAATAGCATATTTCATAACTCAGATTTATGAGAGCAGCCTGAATATGCCAGTTGTGGTTATAGTACTCAATCTGATAACATACATAGCTTTGGGCTCGGTGGGAATGATGATAGGCTCCAAAAGAAGCAAGGATCTTTTTTCTTCAATTCTTTCTGCAAGAAAAACCACACAATCAAAGAACAAAAACAAAGAAGGAAGAACTGCGCCTAAAATTCTTGACACCAGTGTTATAATTGACGGCAGGATAGCTGATATTATGAAAACAGGCTTTATTGAAGGAGACATCGTGATTCCTGAGTTTGTACTTGTAGAGCTCAGGCATATAGCAGATTCGTCTGACAGTCTCAAACGCAACAGAGGCCGGAGAGGACTTGATATTCTCAACAAAATCCAAAGTGAATACGGTATAGAGATATACAATACGGCAGGTGAAAAGTCCCTTGATGAGATACCGGAAGTTGACGTCAAACTGTTAAAGCTGGCTCAGATAATGGGCGGCAAGGTTGTTACCAATGACTTTAATCTCAACAAGGTTGCAACCATCAAAGGCGTTGAGGTCCTCAATATCAATGCTCTTGCCAATACTCTCAAGCCTGTTGTGCTGCCGGGAGAAGATATGGAAGTTTTTCTTATCAAAGAAGGCAAAGAGCATGGCCAGGCTGTTGCTTATCTTGATGACGGAACTATGATTGTTGTCGAAGAAGGGCACAGATTCATAGGCAGAAATACGACAGTTGTTGTAACAAGTGTGCTGCAGACATCTGCAGGGCGTATGATATTTGCAAAACCAAAAAAACGACAGGACAGATAATGTACAGAGATAAAACCGTAACAGTGATTATTGCAGCGGCAGGAAACGGCAGCCGTATGGGCAGTAGCCTGCCGAAGCAATATATGAAAACAGGTGGAGAGGTGATATTGCGAAAGACAGTAGCAGTATTTGCCTCTTGCCATATTATAGACGAGATAATTGTTGTGGCAGACAGGGCATATATGGATTTGTGCGAAGATGTTCTAAAGGGCATAGAGCACAGGATTGTATCTGGCGGAGAAGAGCGGCAGGATTCCGTATATGAGGGACTCAAATGTACAGATACCGATATTGTACTGATACATGATGGAGCCAGACCCTTTGTCACACGGCAGACAATTACGGAGGTGACGGCTGCAGCAGCAGAATACAGAGCTGCTGTTTGTGCTGTAAGGCCAAAGGATACCATCAGAACAAAGCAGGGCACCCTTAACCGCAATGAGCTTTATGCGGTGCAGACTCCGCAGGGCTTTGATACGGCGGCGATTAAAGCAGCCTATGAAGCTGCATATGCCGAAGGCTTTTACGGGACAGATGATGCGGGTATTGCCGAAAGAGCGGGCCTTGAAATCAGAATTGTTCCGGGAAGTTATGATAACATCAAGATAACAACGAGAGAGGATTTGTCTATGGAAACCAGAGTCGGCACAGGCTATGATGTTCACAGACTTGAAGAGGGCAGGAAGCTGATACTCGGAGGTGTAGATATACCATTTGAAAGAGGACTCCTGGGGCATTCGGACGCGGATGTGCTGGTGCATGCCATAATGGACGCGCTGCTTGGCGCTGCTGCTCTTGGCGATATAGGGAAGCTGTTTCCTGATACTGATGACAGATACAAAGGAATATCCAGTATCGAGCTGCTCAAAAATGTCAGAGAAGCTATAGAGAATGCAGGCTATAGCATCTGTAATATAGATGCGACTCTTATCGCTCAAAAACCAAGAATCGCACCATACATTGAAGACATGAGAACAAATATAGCAGCGGCTTTAAGCATTGAAAAGGACAGAGTAAGCGTTAAGGCTACAACAACAGAAAAACTTGGATTTACAGGCAGACAGGAGGGTATGGAAGCCCAGGCTGTATGTATTCTAAACAGATAGAAGGAGATATATATTATGAGACTTTCAAAAATGCATTTGAAAACTTTAAGAGAGGTGCCTAATGAAGCAGAAATACCAAGTCATATCCTGCTGCTGAGATCAGGCATGATTAAAAAAACCGTTGCAGGTATCTATAGCTATATGCCTATGGGCTGGAGAACAGTAAGAAAAATAGAGAATATAGTCAGAGAAGAGATGGATGCCAAAGGTGCTCAGGAGCTGGCAAGTTCAGTGCTTCAGCCTGCAGAGCTGTGGCAGGAAAGCGGCAGATGGGACGCATACGGCCCTGAAATGTGGAGAATCAAAGACAGAAACGGCAGAGATTTCTGTCTCGGGCCTACAGCGGAGGAAGTATTTACAGATATAATTAAAAGCGATGTAACATCGCATAGACAGCTTCCGCAGATGCTGTATCAGTTTACGGATAAATTCAGAGATGAGGCTCGTCCAAGATTCGGTATGATGAGATCGCGTGACTTCATAATGAAGGACAACTATTCCTTTGATAAGGATCCTGCGGGCATGGACGAAAGCTATGATTTAATGTTTGATGCCTATAGCAGAGTGTTCACACGCTGCGGATTGAATTTCAGACCTGTAGAGGCAGACAACGGTGCAATAGGCGGTACAGGCTCACACGAATTTACGGCTCTATGTGAATACGGCGAATCTGAAATCGTATACTGCGATCACTGCGACCTTGCGACGACAGTCGAAAAAGCAGAATGCAGGGACGATGCAGCACAGGATGTTGAAATGCTTCCTCTCGAAAAGGTGCATACTCCGGGAACCAAAACTATTGATGAGGTTGCATCATTCTTAAAACTTGACCAGAAGCAGACTATCAAAGCGCTGCTGTTTGAAACTTATGATACAGACGGTAATGTCGAAGGCTACGTTGCGGCATTTATCAGGGGCGACAGAGAGCTTAATATGACCAAGCTTGTAAACGCTCTTGGAATTCACGAATATGCAATCGCATTTGCAGATGAGGAAAAAATGTCGGCGGCAACAGGCTGCGTAGGCGGATTTACAGGTCCTGTAGGACTGCACGATTGCAAGGTTGTTGTAGACAGCGAGCTTGTGGGATTAAAGAACCTGTGCGCAGGCGCATGTGAAACAGACCACCACTTCATAAATGTAAACTATGGCAGAGATTACGAGGGAGAGATCGTAACAGATCTCAAGGTTCTCAAAGAAGGAGATACATGCCCTGTATGCGGAGCGCCTGTTAAGCACGCAAGAGGCGTTGAAGTAGGACAGATATTCAAGCTGGGAACTAAATATTCAGAGCCTATGGGAGCTACATACAAAGACGAAAACCAAAAGGATCAGCTTATTTGGATGGGCTGCTACGGTATAGGGGTTTCACGCACATTCCAGGCGATTATAGATATGCCTGAAAACCACGACGACAACGGTATCATATGGCCTATGTCAGTTGCACCTTACCATGCAATTATAACTATTGTAAAGACAGGCGATGAAGCAATGGAAAAAACGGCTGAGGAGATATATGAGAAGCTGCAGAATGCCGGTGTTGAGGTGCTTCTTGATGATAGAAAAGAAAGACCGGGAGTTAAATTCAAGGATGCTGACCTTATGGGAATTCCTGTTGCAATTACAGCGGGAAGAGCTGCGGCAGACGGCAAGGTTGAGTTTAAGCTCAGAAGAGATGCCGAGAAGCAGGAGCTTACAATTGAAGAGGCTATATCCAGAACTATAGAGATTGTAAACAGAGAAAAAGACGGCAGACACTTCTTTGAAAAATAACGGGCCTGTGCAAGCCAGAAGGAGGTTACTATGTCAAGACGAAATGACAACTGGGTATGCCCTAAATGTGGCAACAGAGGTGCAGATGTCGATCAGCTTCAGGCAACAGGAGGAAACTTTGCCAAGCTGTTTGATGTGCAGAACAAAAGGTTTAATACAGTAAGCTGTGTCAAATGCGGCTATACTGAATTATATAGAGGAGGAACCGATGACCTTATGAATGTTATCGATTTCCTGTTCGGATAAGGAGGAATAAATGAAATACGTTGTAATAGAAATGGAAAACGGTGACATTATGAAGGGAGAGCTTTATCCTGAAATAGCACCTGAAACAGTGGCGAACTTTGAAAAGCTCGTAAATGAAGGATTCTATGACGGCCTTACATTCCACAGAGTAATTCCGGGATTTATGATTCAGGGCGGATGCCCTCTGGGCAACGGCACAGGCGGACCTGGATGGCATATCAAAGGAGAATTTGCAGCCAACGGATTTGAAAACAATCTGAAACACGACAGAGGAGTTATGTCAATGGCAAGAGCAATGGATCCTAACTCGGCAGGCTCACAGTTTTTCATTATGGTTGAAAAAGCACCTCATCTGGATGGTGCATATGCAGCTTTCGGCAAGATTATAGAGGGTATGGAAGCGGCTGATACTATCGTAAACCAGAAAAAAGACGGAAGAGATAAACCAAAAGAACCTCAGGTTATGAAAACCGTTAAAATTATAGAAGAATAGCAGACAAATAACCCGCGATGCATGTTGCGGGTTTTGAAAATTAAAATGACAGGAGGAAATATAATGTCGAAAGTGCCAACACCTCATATTACAGCTCAAAAAGAGGACTTTGCACAAACAGTGCTGATGCCCGGAGACCCGCTGAGATCCAAATTCATAGCAGAAACTTTTCTAGAAGATGCAGTGCTTATAAATAATGTGAGAGGAGTGCAGGGGTATACAGGCACATACAAAGGCAAGAAGGTATCAGTTATGGCATCAGGCATGGGCATGCCATCTATGGGGATATATTCTTATGAGCTTTTTAACTTTTATGATATTAAAAATATTATCCGCATAGGCACGGCGGGAACTCTTCAGCCGGATATCAAAATAGGACAGGTTGTGATGGGTATGGGTGCCTGCACTGATACAAACTATATGTCGCATTTTGAATTGCCCGGGACGTTCGCTCCTATATGCTCATATGAGCTCCTGAAAAAAGCAACAAGCAAAGCAGATGAGCTTGGGATAATATATTCGGTAGGCAATATTTATTCGACAGATGTGTTTTACAGCAAACCGGAGACTACTCCAAAATGGCAGGAGATGGGCGTTATGGCTGTTGAAATGGAAGCTGCAGCGCTGTACGCAAATGCAGCAAGGGCAGGCAAGAACGCTCTTGCAATCTGCACTATTTCGGATAACCTGATTACAGGCGAGGCAACGGATGTAGAAACAAGGCAGAAATCGTTTACACAGATGATGGAGATTGCGCTTGAGATTGCATAGTGGCAGTATGAGCTGTTTTCTAAACGAACAGGGTCAACTACCCACTACCTTTAGGTGGTGGGTAGTTGACAAACAAAACAAACCAATTAGCTATTTATTCAGGTGATTCTGATTGGAAGGAGTGCATGCCATGGGAAATATGAAATCTAATTTTGCATTTTGTGAAGAGTGTCGTAGTGACAAGGAATATGTCATTACAGAGGCTCCGATGATTGGAACGATTAAAGGAGTCGAATATCATTATACAGGTAGAGAAGCAAGATGTTCCGTATGTGGGGCTTTGGTTTATGTGCCTGAGATTAATGATTTTAACCTTGAGGCTTTGTATGATGTTTATAGATCGGAAAAAGGGATAATTTCTTTGGCAGCTGTGAGGGCTATTCCGAAAAAATATTCAATTGGGAAAAGACCTCTTTCTATTTTGTTAGGATGGGGTGAACAGACTTTTTCCCGCTATTTTGATGGCGACATGCCGACAAAACAATATTCAGATATTCTTATCAGAATACATGACGATCCAGGCCTTTTATGCGGGCTTGCTGGAGGCCAGGAAGGCGAGTTTAAAATCACAGGCAACATATGAAAAAAGCCTGAAAGCGGTTAAAAAGCTGAGTACAGGCATGGTAGATAATTCTTCAAAGATTGACATAGCGATAAAATATCTCTTGAGTATATGTGAGGACATTACTCCATTGGCACTGCAAAAGGCGTTATATTATATTCAGGGTTTTTACTATGCATTTTATGATACTTTTATTTTTTCAGAAGATTGCGAGGCATGGGCGCAGGGCCCGGTATACAGAGATATTTATTTCAGATATCGAGATTACCACTTTGATCCTATATTAGAGAATCCGGCTTTTGATTCCTGTAACTTGACAGCTTCAGAAAAAGCACTTTTTGACAGTGTCATTAACAATTTCTGTTGCTATAGTGGAAAGATACTGGAACGATTTACACATAGTGAAATGCCTTGGATAGATGCCAGAGAGGGTTTGCCGCTTCACGCATCATCCAATCAAACCATACCAAAAGAATCAATCGGAGAATATTTTGTCACAGTAAAGGCAAAGTATAACATGGTAAAGCCAAACAATATCAAAATGTACGCTATGGATATGTTTGAGAATACATAAGAAACAAAACCAGAGACTTATTGCAGGAGGCAAAAATGATACAGATATTAAGCGTAGGCGCAGGCGGCTTTATAGGCGCTGTTTTGAGATTCCTTATGGGAAAGCTCCCGATTAAGGAACTGACCATATTCCCTGTAAATACGCTGCTTATAAATGTTATAGGAGCATTTGTAATAGGCCTTGTGGTAGCAGCCTGCAATAGATATGGAGCAGAAAATTCCAATCTGATACTATTTCTCAAAGTAGGACTTTGTGGAGGTTTTACCACATTTTCAACCTTTTCTCTTGAGAGCCTCACATTGATACAGGAAGGCCATTTCTGCTTGTTCCTTGTTTACGCTGTTGCCAGTGTGGTGCTTTGCTTACTTGCCGTATGGCTGGGTTATGTTATATAATAGATAAAGGTGGCTTGGGCATGAAGCCATCTCTGTCTTCAGAGATTAAGCATTAGAAGGAGGAACTTTATATGAAGAAAAACAGAATTGTAAGTATAATTGTTGCAATTGCAGTTGTTTTGAGCATGACATTTGCATCAGGCCTTGGCGTATTTGCAGGGACTGTTACAAATGGTGCGGCCGCTGTTGGTACAATAGCAGCCCAGGATATGAATAATACACCTGACAGTGGATATGTTTCATATACTGCAGCAGCAATTAAAAACTCAGCGGCAATAGTGCCGGTTACAGTTGAATCGGCAGGTACAATAATAGTGCCTTTGCAGGGAACTTCAGTAGGCAAGAATCTGACAGTTTCAATGCATACTGATGCAGCAGCAACAGATGCAAACAGGGTTGGATATGCCGAATATCTCAGCAGCTCTAACGTCAGCGATACTTTGACTGCAGATGTAGCTAAAGCAGGTACGTATTACCTCAAATTCGATACATGGGCAAATGTAGAGCAGTCAGCATATTTTCAGGTTAAATTTGCACCGGCAGAAGGTAGCCTCACAAGTGGTAAATTGTTTTACGGTTCGTCTGTAGAGAATGGTTTTGCATATTACAAAATTACGGTTCCAGGCAACGGATATCTTAAAATCACAATGCCTGAAATGGATGAATCTTCATCGTATCATTACTATTATCTCAAGGTGACGAATACAAGTAAAAAGAATCTGCTTGCAGGTGATAAATCACTGAATTCATATGATAATTACACAAGCTATATAGGAGTAAAAAAAGGCACATACTATATTGCAATCAAAAACAGTGATAAATATTATGGACTGAAGGTTACATTCAATAGCGTCAAAGAAAACAGCGGTACTTCAAAGAGTAAGGCTAAATCAATCAGCAAGGGCAGCACCAAAAAAGGCGTTATAACTGCAAACCAAAAAGCCGGTTCAGGAGAGTGGTATAAATTTGTAGTCAAGAAGACTCAGAAGGTAACACTCAAAGTGAATACCAAGCTGGGAGGATATTCCGGAGGCGTTAAATTTGCAGTATACAAAAAAGGTGACAGCAGTGCTTTTGGCACAAAAAATATATATGATACATCAAGCGGCGAATTGCAACCATATACATTTGGTAAGGGCAATAAGCTGGCTGCCGGAACATACTATATCAAGGTAGAAAAATACGGCGACGGCAACGGGTATTATTCGATTAAATGGAAATAATGATGAAAGTCCATGTCATATTAAAGGAAATTCACACCCCCCTTAATCGGGTGTGTTTTCTTTTATAGCAAATGATGTTATGATGTCCTTAATGAAATCTTAATAATTTGTCCCCTTTTTTCTTAAAGAGGATTTGTGCATAATATCAGTGGAGGTTGGAAATGAGTAATATATTAATTTGTGATGATGAGAAAGATATCGTATCGGCTCTCAGAATATGCCTTGCTGCAGAAGGGTATGAAATCTTTGAGGCCTACAACGGTATACAGGCTCTTGATATAATCGAATCAAATGATATTCATCTTGTGCTGCTTGATATTATGATGCCTGAAATGGATGGAATAAGCACACTGGCAAAGATAAGAGAAAGCTATAATATGCCTGTTCTTTTCATATCGGCCAAAAGCGAGGATGCTGATAAGATACTGGGACTTAACATAGGCGCCGACGACTATATCACCAAACCGTTTAATATTATCGAAGTTGTTGCAAGAGTCAAATCCAATCTGCGAAGGTATATGAGGCTTGGCTCAAATGTAACTGGAGACAGCCGTATGGAAATTGGAGGACTATGCCTTGACGACAGCTCAAAAATAGTTGCCGTTGACGGTGAGGAGATCAACCTTACGCCTACGGAATACGAAATCCTGAAGCTGCTTATGCAAAACCCAGGCAAGGTATTTTCACCAAGAGAGATATACGAAAGAGTATGGAAGGAAACTCTGATTGGAAGCGAGAACACAGTGGCAGTACATATCAGACATTTGAGAGAAAAGCTCGAAATCAACCCTGCAGATCCAAGATATATCAAGGTTGTCTGGGGGCAGGGATATAAAATACAGGGGGCAGTAAGATAAATGAACAGATTATTAAAAAACACCTGGGTCAAAATGGTGGGAGTACTGCTGTTTGCGGTGCTTATGTGCATATCGGCATTTTTCGCTGTGTGCACGTTAATTCTTGAAACAGAAGGTGCATATAGCCATGACAAAGAAATCTTTGTTGAAGATTCTATGGAATCAGTTGCAAGACACAAGGCAGAGAATCTAATAGACGACAACATTGTATGGGAATACAGCGGTGATGATGAGACAGATTATGAAATCAGCACAGTTGATGATATTGCTGCAGATGCAGGTATGAAGACCAATTCAGGGTTTTACTACAAAATCAAAGGAACGGACGGAGATGTCATATTTTCAAATTATGACAAAGACATGGAGTATACCTATTCATGCAAAGCCGATTATGGATATGTGACGGCAGATATATATGTAGTTACAGATTCATCCGTTAAAACAGAAGCGACTGGTATAGCAAATCTCATAAACAAGGCATATGATCACAGAATGGCAGTGATAATATATGCATTGATTGCATTTCTGATGGCAATATTCGTGTTCGCATTCCTTGTCACAGGTGCCGGCAGGCGAAAAGATACAGACGAGATTAAAAAACGTTTCATAGACAGAGTGCCCGGAGATATCTATACTGTGGCGACAGGATTTGCAGTCACAGGACTTGCTTTTTTGTGCATGCTAACATGCAAAGCGACAGTTCTTTACAGCGATTTCAGTTATGTATTTGCAATGGCAGCTGTATTTGCTATAACAATGGCGGGCTTTGCAATATTTATGATTTACGCTATGAGCATGGCAGTGCAGTTTAAGCTTCACTGCTTTTGCAGGGGTACTGTTATAGGCAGATTCATTGCCTTGTGCAAAAAAATAATATTGAAGGTACCATATATGTGGCGCACTATGCTTGTTACAGCAGCGATACTGTTTGTAAATTTTGTGATTGTACTTTTTGAAAGCTATAACGGCGGAGCAGTACTCTTCTTTGTTATAGAGGGACTTATTGTTCTTGCGGGAGTATGCTACGCAGCGCTTAACCTTAATAAGCTGCGCGCCGGAGGGGAGGCTATAGCGAATGGAAATACCGGGTACAAGGTAGATACAGACAAAATGTTGTTTGACTTCAAGAAGCATGGTGAGAATCTGAACAGCATCAATGAGAGCATCTCCCTTGCAGTCGAAAAGCAGCTCAGAAGCGAAAGAATGAAAACCCAGCTTATAACTAATGTGTCACACGATATTAAGACTCCGCTTACCTCGATAATAAATTATGTGGAGCTTTTGAAAAGTGAAGAGCTTGATAACGATAAAGCGGAGGAATATATAGGAATACTGGATAAGCAGGCGGCAAGACTCAAAAAACTCACAGAAGATATAGTAGAGGCGTCCAAGGCAAGTACAGGCAACATTCCGGTGGAACTGAGAGAATGCAGCCTCGGCATGATACTTAATCAGGCACTTGGAGAATACAGTGAAAAACTGACTGCCGCAGGACTTAAACCTGTTGTAAATATTGCAGATGAAGATATGCACGTTATGGCAGACGGCAGGCTGCTGTGGAGAATAATCGACAATCTCCTTGGCAACATATGCAAATATGCTCAAAGTGGGACAAGAGTATATCTTGATGTTTACAGAGAGGGAAACAAAGCGGTAATGTCATTCAAGAACATTTCAAAATATGAGCTTAACATATCAGCAGATGAGCTGATGGAACGATTCGTAAGAGGTGATGAATCAAGGAATACAGAGGGCAGCGGCCTGGGACTTTCGATAGCAGGCAATCTGGCGGCGCTTCAGGGTGGTAAGCTGAAGCTTGCCATAGACGGAGATTTATTCAAAGCAACAGTTGAATTTGGCACAATATAGGGATTAAGGAATTTGAGATAGAGATAATGAGAAAACGAAGGAAACAGACAGGTAAAAAACGCGGCAAAGGAGGGAAAATACTGATGCTTTTACTGCTTGCAGCCACTGTGATTTTGTGTATCAGAGGGCTTGATACAGGTAAATCCGCGGAGGAAATTGTGCAGGAATATGCAGACAGGCACAACATATATATGTCTGAATACCCGGATGAGCTGATACAGCTTTTGGCATCAAACAGGGAAACGAAAAAATTTGTTTTGGAATATCCGCAAAAGAAGGATCAGGAGCCGGAAATCGACTTGGATAATGATGTGAGAAGAGATACTGTGCCGGAGCTTTTGCAATGGGATCAGAGATGGGGCTACAGGAAGTACGGAGATGGTATTATCGGAATTAACGGCTGCGGTCCTGTCTGCCTTTCGATGGTATACATATATCTTACAGGAGATACGGGTATGAATCCGTATCAAATGGCACAGTACAGTCAAAACAACGGCTATTATGTGAATGGTACAGGCACATCATGGGAACTGATGGGAAATGGCGCTGTGAATTTAGGGCTTGACGTGACGCAGATACCTCTTGACAAGGAACGCATCATAGCCAATCTTGAGGTTGGTAATCCTGTGATATGCAGTATGGGACCGGGACAGTTTACAAAATCGGGACATTTCATAGTTCTTGCTGGGTATGAAAATGACCGGTTCAAGGTAAACGATCCAAACAGTAAAAGAAGATCGCACAGTAAATGGAGCTATGAGGATATTGCTGAAAGTGTGCTGAATATATGGGTATACAGAAATCTGCAGTCAAAATAGCTGCTGGCAGAGTATGCTGTCTGCATCTTTTGAGCATGCTTCGGGCAAACAGTTAGCTGATTGATTTTTTTCTACAGGGGAAAGAAATTCACGTGTATCATTGAGCCTGTTGCAATAACAGGGATCTCTCGAAAGGTCTGGTAAAAATATTTGAGTGAAGAAATGAGATTAGGCCATTCTTGTACTTCATCAAAAATCAGCAGAGTTTTTTGGTTTGTCTGTTTTTTGTAACGATGAAATGTATTCAAATTACAGTTTTTCGAGCACAATCAATGAGACACCGAATGTGTCTTCGACAGTGGTTATGTCAAGCTCTCCGTCAGCATTCAATACCTGAAAGCTTATATTGGGATGACAGACAGCTGACATTATATTTTCTTCTTCCCCTGTAACTGATTCTTTGAAACCGAGTGTTGCCCACTTTGAATAAAGACAGGCGTCTTTGCTGAGAGAGTAATATGTTGCTTTGAATTTTCCGTAAATATTTGTAAGATGGAAGCTGTGTTCTCTTCGCATATTTTTGCAGGCTTCAATAACTTCGTCAAGCTGAGATGCATTTTTGATTTTGCTTAGCATATTGCCGTCATGGCCGCATTTGTTGAAAGTCAGTATTGCTATTCTACCGTTGTCATTTGTAATTATATGATCGTCCCCTTTGTCAGCGATTGTTCCATAAAGCTTCGAGACCATAATGTATGCGTACCACCAGGGCTTCTTTATTCCGTTCCAGGCGAGCAGGCCGTTTCCGCCCTTCAAAAACATGCCCTGTATATTGATTTCATCGATTAATGAAAAAGCTATTTCTCTGTTCCAGCTTTGCGGATTGAAAAGCTCATCCATAGCAAAAGGAGTCAGAAGAAGCGAATCATATATTTCGTTTATATAGCTTATGTCGTTCATATATGTATCGGCAGTGATTACCTCTATATTAAACCCCACCATTTTAAGAAGATCTGCAGAAACGGACTTTTTGATGTGCTCCAATTGGTTTCCAGGCAGATTCATTCTTATGAGAACCTTGATTATGGACATATTATCCCTATAGAGTTTGGAGTGAAATTCGAAAAAATTTGCAATCAGCTTTATGGTTTGCTTCGATAAGTTTTTTGTTTCAAGAGCCACTACAAATCCCAGATTAAGCAGAGAATTTATATTCCTTGAAACTGTAAAAAGCGCTCCGGGCTCAATATCTTTTAAAGAGGTCTCTACATCAATTGTAATGACTGATATTCTGAAATTTTTGTGTAGCTCATCAAACACTGCATGTGCCGTTTCTGTCAGGGGCGTCTTGATATTACTGACACGTCCCATGTCCGAAAGAACATTAAGATAGCTGCCTGTATTTGCGGTGATGTCGCAAACATTATGTGTGAACACGGTGTCTTTGAGAGGGGTAACGCTGATATCGTTAGCACCCGCGAAAATTTTAAGCAGTGAGAGTATGCTTTCTTTGCTTCTGTTATATTTAATTCTTATGCATTTTTCGCTGAGAAAGGCTTCTTTGTATTGAAATGGAGTCAAAGCGAAATACTTGTTGAAATTCTCCAGATAATATGTCAACGATGAAAACCCCACATCCAATGCCAGTTTTCCTATTTTGCAATTGTCTTCAAGAAGAAATTCCTGAGACTTGAGGCACCTTATAAGGGAGAGAATTTCCTGAAAAGTCAGCCCGCTTATTTTTTTGATTCTGTGAGAAAGATAATTGGGACTCAGATGGCTCTCGGCAGCAAAAGAATTGAGGGTTGCTTTGCTGTCGTAATTGTTTTCTATGTAATTCATTAGTTCTTCCATAAAATTGCTGTATTCATGGATTTGACTTTTGTTTTCTGCTTCCAGCATGAGCCTGGCCGAATAAATCTGATAATTTCTTGCAAGCTCTGTTAACAAAGAATCTGATTCTTTTTTTAGGACGGTATGCTTTTCAGATTCGAATTCAAGAATAGATATAGCGATGTTTAATGTTTTTTCCAAAAGCAGTTTGTCGGAAATTTTTGGAGACTGCCTGAAAACTGCTGCATTTATGTATGGGTGCTTTAAAGAAAAATATGACATGTCAAAGGACAGGAGAAGAACCGTTGCTGTTTCACAAGCGGCTTTTGAAAGTTTCAGCGGCGTGTTGCTTTCAAGTATGAATATGTCGCCCTCTTCATATATTTCCCTGCAACGTATGTTGTTAAAGAGAATTCTGCCTTCGATGACAAGAATTACGGTAATGTGCTCTCTCAGGACGATTGCCGGAGATTCGTCAAGCGTACCGGTTTCTACAGCCAAAGGCAAACCGAAATCAAAGAAAACTTTATCTTTTTCCATGTAGACCACCATTTTAAATAACAAGTAAAACATATTTATTAATAATTATAGCATAAATATGTTCAGGTTACTATCGGAATATTGCAAAAAAACATAATAAATTAAAAACAGGACATGCTAATTGTTGAGATGCGATTCGTACGTGAGTATAATTTAGGCTAATTCAGAACGTTGTTTAAGTGGAAGGAGGCTTATAATGGTTAATGCAATATTAAAACGTATATGTTCAAAGGATGGCGAATATGCCATTGCTAATGTAAACTTGATTGACTGTGCCAATAACAAGTGTGAAGTTAAATCTAATCAGATGGTCTATATTAAAGACGGAAAAATAGTAAAGATAAAGCCAGGTAAATCAGAAAAATTAAATTCGTCAAATGAAAATATCGTAGATGCAAGGGGTGCATTTATGATTCCGGGGCTTATTGACTGCCATGTTCACTATGGAGGAGTATATGAATCAAGTGACAAGGATTGGGTTTGCGAGAATGATTTTGAGCAGGCAATGAGATCTGTAGAGCAGTGCCAGCAGAGCCTGCGTCATGGATTTACAAGCGTCAGAGATATTTCACGTTATGGTATATATCTGAGGAACGTGATTGACAGAGGCTTCATGCAGGGACCGACTATCATACCTTGTGGAAGAGGATTGACAAGGTCCGGAGGCCATGCAGATAGTATACATTTTCCACAGGATTTCGTAAAAGAACATCATCCGTGGGGGATTATTGCTGATGGGGTTGACGAAGTCAGAAAAGCATGTCGCCTTGTTTTGAGAGAAGGCTCCAGAACTATCAAGCTTTGGGCTTCTGGAGGTGGTATCAATGACTGGGAAAAAGAGACGGATACTCATTATACTCTGGAAGAAATTAAAGTAATGGTTGAAGAAGCCAGAGAATTTGGCGTTCCGGTAGCTGCACACTGTGAAAACAAAGAATCAATAAAAAGATGCATAGAAGCAGGAGTAGACAGCATCGAACATGGCGAAGAATTCGATGAGGAAATGGTTGAATGGTACAAATTCTATCAGGCAAGACAAAAGGAACTCCCTGTTGAAGAAAGAAACCCTGAAATTACGTTAGTTCCTACAATCGGGCTTTATGTAGACTGGTATGAACAGTTTGATCCTCCTAAAGAAAGAGATCTGACAGGATGCGTGGGAGATACGCTCGGTGCAAAAGAAATAGATCGTATCCAAAAGAGTTTTAAGCGTGCAAAGAATCTGGGTATAAAAATTGGTGTAGGAGCTGATTCGTTCTGTAGCAAGCTTACTCCTTATGGTATGTATACTCACAACGAAATGTATGAATTGAAAAACGCAGGAATGACTGATTCAGAAGTCCTTCTTGCAGCAACTATAAATGGAGCTGAGCTTTTGAGAATTGATGACAGAAAAGGCACCATTGAAATAGGAAAGGATGCAGACCTGGTGCTTCTTAGGGAAAACCCTCTTGAAGACATTAATAATGTTAAATATGAAAACATCATGTGCGTATTTAAGGAAGGACAGGTTATTGATTTTAATGACATGAGCAAGATGGATTACGACACAATAGTTGCGAAAAAAGAAAGAAAAGAATCGGGAAGAATAAACAAATAGAGGAAGCTCGTTTAGGATGAGTTCAATTCCCCTATAAACAGAATAACAAATATAATTGTGGTATGAGCCTGAGAGTGAAAGATGATTGCAAACCAGTAACTGATTATGCAAAAATCTTTCATAGAGACTCATATTACAGGAAAGGATTAATAAGATGGGCGATGAAAAATTAAAGAGGACATTGGGTCTAGGTTCGCTGGTGATTTTTGGCCTTGCGCAGATGTCTTTATCTACTGTAATGACATATATGGGCATAACTGCTCAGATGACACATGGCATGATCGTTCTGGCATATGCTATCGCAACAATTGCAATGGCATTTACTGCTTTCAGCTATGCTAAAATGGTGCGTGCTTATCCGGAGACAGGTTCGGCTTTTACATATGCTTCAAAGGTGTTCAACCCTAATCTGGGATTTATGACGGGATGGGTAATGCTGATAGATTACGCTTTGCTTGGATGCTTGAGCTACTTGCTGCTGGGTCTTTACATGAACATTCTGATTCCAACAATACCTGCATGGGTGTTTGTTGTTGCCAGCTGTGCAATTCTGACATTTGTGCAGTATATCGGTGTAGACATTATGGCTAAAGTAAATAATTTCTTTGTTGTAGTTGCAGCAATATTCATGATTGGATTCTTTGTTCTCATGCTGAGATATATATGCCTTGGTGGTGGCGAAGCTACTTTGCTTGATATTAGAGGTATTTATAGCCATGAAGAATTTCAGGAGGTTGGCTGGAGCGGTATAATAGGAGCGGCTTCAATTCTTGTAATGTGCTTCTTGGGCTGCGATGCAGTTACTACTCTTTCAGAAGAAGCAATTAATCCGAAAAAAGATGTCGGCAAAGCAATTATTATCATTACAATAGGCATGGGACTGTATTTTGTAATATATTCTTACGTGATGCAGCTGGCATGGCCTACAGGATGGAAAGATTTTGTTGACCCTGATACAGCATCAACAGAACTGATTGCACATGTTGGAGGAACAGTTCTTGGATATATCTGGACAGGCATATATGTAGTAACATGTATCACATGTTGCATTGCAGCACAGACATCTGCCAGCAGACTGCTTTATGGTATGGGTAGAGATGAGGTTCTTCCAAAGAAATTCTTTGCACATGTTCATCCAAAATTCAAGACACCTTCGAAGAATATATTGTTCTTGGGAATTCTGGCAGCTGTTGTGGCAAGCTTGACTGATTTGCTTTCAATATCATCAGTTATTAACTTCGGTGCTCTGGCTGGATTTACTATTGTAAACCTGGCTGTAATAAAATATTACTTTGTCAACAAAAAGAAAAACACTGGGTTATGGAACATATGCAGTTACCTTATTGCTCCTGCAATCGGTGCAATAGTATGTTTCCTGATATGGCTCAACCTCGGTAAATTTGCTTTACTTCTTGGAGGTATTTGGACAGTTATAGGGTTTGTTTACCTTGCAATATCCACAAAAGGGTTCAAAACTACAAAGAAGATGACTTTTAGTGAAAATGCTCCGGAAGACGAAGAATAGAAGAGAATGTTAAGTACGTTGAATTTTCAAAGGTCGGCAGCAGGTATGCCGGCCTTTTGAAAATATATTAAATTTAGCCCTTGAAATCTTGAAAATTTATAGTATAATATTAGAGTATTTGGTCCTATGGTCAAGAGGTTAAGACACCGCCCTCTCACGGCGGTAACCCGGGTTCGATTCCCGGTAGGACTACCATCTGCGGATATGGCGGAATTGGCAGACGCGCACGGTTCAGGTCCGTGTGAGTAACATCGTGGGGGTTCGAATCCCTTTATCCGCACCAACATTGGAATTTCAACCTTTGAAGGCTGAGATTCCTTTTTGCTTTATGCAGTATAGGAGTTTTCATGAGAAATTTGTACGGAAATCTTAAAATGAGCTGGCTGTCAGTCATTTTGTTTGCATTCATCGCAGGTATCTATACCGGGGCGGTGATGCTTATTGATGTTTTGGATGGCACATCTTTTCAGGATATAGGGATAAGCCATGAGTGGTGGGTTATCTTTGCAGTAATTATAGTCGTCAACTGCGAAAAAAACTGGGAGGCCATGCTGAAATGCTTTGTATTCTTTGTTATAAGCCAGCCGGTAATATATGCAGTAGAGGTGCTGTTTGGGTCTCTCACAATTGATATGGCAATATACTATTATCGCAGTTTCTGGCTTGTGATGACCTTTCTGACGCTGCCGGGAGGATTCATTGCATATTATTGCAAAAAACAAAATGCAGCAGGTGCCATTGTCATGGGCCTTGGCAATACTATACAGGCGATAATGGGAGTTAGCTATCTGATGAAGACAGTAAGCGATTTTCCGCATCATCTTTTGACCACTATCGTATGCTTTGGTTCAATCTTTCTGATGAGTTTTGAAATTCAAAAGGAAAACAGATACCGCTTGATATCTTTGCTGGTTCCGCTGGTGCTGACAGTGCTTGCAATGATATTTATGGCTATGACGGGATAAACCTTTACATAAATCAGGAGCTTCTGCTCAGAGCTGTAGCCGTAATTGTTGCCTGAAACTTTAATTGCAAACTCAAATTTATTGTGGTTTGCAAATTTTCCAAGAGAGTTAAGAGTTCCTCTGCCTTTTTTGACATCGATAGGATACAATCTGTTGTTTGATTCAATAATAAATTCAAGTTCTGAATATGCTTTGTCACGCCAGTAAAACAGCTTATGTTTTTTTGCTATCAATTCGTTGGCGGCAAAGTTTTCAAAGAATATCCCGGACAATGTATTTTCTCTTTCTTTAGAAACAAATGATGCAGCATTGATTCCGCTCTGATATGAAAACATCCCTATATCACCGAGAAACAGTCTGAAATTGCTGTCGCTGTCGGGGATGAGAGGTAGCGATATATGTCCTTTGAGCTGGAAAGACTGATTGATAATGTGAGCCATTGTAAGCCACTGGATAGAGGTTGCAAAGTCTCTTGTTTTGCTTTTTTCTTCAATTAGTCCTGGCGAGAAATTCTTGGATTCTTTGTTAAGCTCCCTGTAAATATTCTGAAAAAGCGTGCGTGAGCGAAGTATTGCTTCATGGCTTGCCTGATAAAGCTCCATGTCCGCAAGGTAGTTGTCGTATAGAGCCGTCAGTATTTCTCTTGACTCAAGAAGACTGCCACCGTCAATGGAGGCTTCTACTGCTTCGGGCATGCCGCCTATGAGCATATATTTATATACCTGCTCCATTGCCAGCTTATGAATCTGCGTATCCAGGGGCTGTTTTGTTTCATAGGCATTTTTTACAGCATCATAAAGCATGGCATTGCTGTTCATCAAAAACTCGTCAAAGGTCATCGGGTAAATCGTTATCTGATTGATTTTTCCTACAGGGAAAAGAAATTTATTGCTGTCTTTTGAACCTCGCTTGTGTGTTTCTCTCTGCAGTTTTATATGAACCATTGAACCGGTTGCAATGACAGGGATTTCTCTGAAGTCCTGGCAGAAATATTTGAGGGAAGAAATTATATTGGGGCATTCCTGTATTTCATCGAAAATCAGCAAGTATCGCTTCTACCGCTCGACCAAGAAATCATCAGGATACAAAGCGATGAAGAGTGGCACTACAGGCATTTACTACAACAAAACAGGCAAGTCCGGCACCCGCTACTACTACAAAGCACAAATCCGCATCTACGACGCAAATGGCAAGCTGGTGACAAGAACCGCACTCAAAAACTGTAAATACGCAGTCCGCAAGTGGTAATAACAGCATAGACAGTTTGAGCGAATCGCAATTTGAGTTAAGATTTGCCCATGAAAAAAATGCGCCGGTGTAAACCGGCGCATATATATAGGAGCTATATTATTCTTATCCTGATTATGCTGTCGTTTGCAATTTCAAGTGAGTCGATATCAGCAGTTGTTTCAAGCAGTGTATATGCATAATCTCCTCTTGTCTTACTGATGATATTTGAAATTACGGCATTTTTGGCATTCATTGCAGCTGTAATATCTGAAATGATTGTATCGCTTGCCTTTGAAAGCACCGCTATTCTTGTCCCTGCTTTTGCTCCCAGGGTTACTGCAGGGAAATTGACGGAATTAACGATATTGCCGTTTTCGATGTAGTCCATGGTTTGCACTGCAGCCATTGTAGCACAGTTATCCTCGGCTTCTGCTGAAGAAGCACCAAGATGAGGTATAGCTATGACATTGTTATAGTGGATCAGTGCATCTGTTGCAAAGTCAGTCACGTATTTCCTTATTTTGCCTGAATCTATTGCAGCCATCAGGTCAGCGTCATTTACGAGCTTGTCTCTTGAGAAATTGAGGAAGATAACGCCGTCCTTCATCTGGTCAAACATTTCTTTATTCATCATGCCTTTGGTTGAATCTGTGGCAGGTACATGAATTGTTATATAGTCGCATTTGCCAAGCATATCTTTAATATCATTTACAATCTGGGCTGTGTTTGAAAGCTTGTGTGCCGCATTCACAGACAGGAAAGGATCGTACCCGATGACATTCATACCAAGGAGCTCAGCAGTGTTGGCAATTTTGAGACCTATTGCACCAAGCCCTATAACTCCAAGAGTCTTGCCTGCGATTTCTGTTCCTGCGAACTGACCCTTGCCTTTTTCGTATGCTTTGAGCACATCGTTTTCAAGACCCTTTGCCCAGGTTATAGCATCAGGGATGTTTCTTGCTGCCATAAGCATGCCTGCAAATACCAGCTCTTTAACTGCATTTGCATTGGCTCCAGGGGTGTTGAATACAACTATTCCTTCCTCTGCACATCTGTCAAGAGGAATATTGTTTACTCCTGCGCCTGCTCTTGCGATTGAAAGCAGGTTATCTGAAAAATTCATATCATGCATAGCCTGGCTTCGTACAAGTATGGCATTTGCCTCATCAACGTTTTCGGTAATAGTATAATTATCGGTAAGATGTGAAAGCCCTACCGGTGAAATTTTGTTAAGTGTTGCTATTTTGAACATTGTATCACCTCGAAAAATAAATATAATAAAAGTATACCACTTTACTGGAGCTTAGTAAAGTGGTACAATGTAGAAAAGACTAATTAAAAGGGAGGATCAACCATGAGCAAATATGACAGAGTATACAATTTCTCAGCAGGCCCGTCAATGCTTCCCCTTAATGTGATTGAAGAGGTTGCAAAAGATCTGCCAAATCATCACGGCTGTGGACAGTCAATAATGGAAATGAGCCACAGGTCTGCAGAGTTCAAGCAGATACTTGCAGAGGCAGAAGAGGATTTAAGAGATATAATGAACATTCCTGAAAACTACAAAGTAATGTTTTTGCAGGGTGGAGGCACATTGCAGTTTGCAATGGTACCGCTGAATCTTTTAAGAAATTCCAAAAAAGCAGACTATATTATCACAGGCAGCTGGGCAAAAAAAGCATACAAAGAAGCTAAAAAATTCGGAGATATCAAGATAACAGCATCGTCAGAGGATACTACCTTTGACTTTATTCCTAAAGTCAAAAAAGAAGATTTCAGAGCTGATGCGGACTATGTTCATATCACCTACAACAATACAATTTACGGCACACATTATTCATACATTCCGGACACCGGAGATATTCCTCTTGTAGCAGACATGTCATCATGCATACTGTCAGAGGAGATAGATGTATCCAAATTCGGCCTCATATATGCAGGTGCACAGAAAAACGTAGGACCGGCTGGTGTTACCATAGTGATTATCAGAGATGATCTTCTCGGATATGCACCTGAAAACTGCCCTACATATCTTGATTACAAGATTCATGCAGATAACGATTCGGCATACAATACGCCGCCTTGCTTTGGCATTTATGTGGCAGGTCTTGTATTTAAGAATATCAAGGCTATGGGAGGCATAGCACAGCTTAACAAAATAAATAGAGAAAAGGCTGCAAAGCTTCATAAATACATTGATGAGAGCGCACTTTACAACTGCCCTGTCAAAGCAGCAGAAGACAGATCGCTTATGAACGTTACATTTGTTACAGGCAATGAGACTCTCGACAAGAAATTCGTTGCAGAGGGCAAGGCCGCAGGCCTTGTAAACCTTGGCGGTCACAGATCAATAGGCGGCATGAGAGCAAGTATATATAATGCGATGCCAATGGAAGGCGTAGATGCCCTTATAGCATTTATGAAGAAATTTGAAGCAGAAAACAAATAGGATTTTCGGGAAGCCTTTCTGTACGGAGAGGCTTTTCATTTACAGACTGGAGGCAATATGAAATATCTGATAGTGCTTGCCGACGGGGCAGGCGGAGAGCCTCTCGAGGCTCTCGGTGGCAAAACAACCCTCGAAGCAGCAGATATGAAGTACACTAAATCTCTTGCATCAAAAGGACAGGTGGGCATGGTGCAGACAATTCCGGCAGGATGCGCACCGGGAAGCGATGCGGGTAATCTGTCAGTAATGGGCTATGACCCTGCTGTATATCTGACAGGCAGATCTCCACTTGAGGCTGCATCAATCGGTATAGATATGGAGGATACGGATGTATCATTTCGTGTCAATATTATAACCCTGACAGGAGAAGGCAAATATGAAGATCTGATTATAGCAGATCACAGCTCAGGGGAGATTACAACTCCTGAAGCAGACAAGCTCATCAAAGCTCTGCAGGCAGAGTTTCAAAGCGATGAAATACAGCTTTATACAGGAGTCAGCTACAGACACTGTATGATATGGAAAAACGGTACTACAGAGTTTGAATTTACGCCGCCTCATGATGTTTTGGGACAGAAAGCTGGCGATAATTTGCCAAAAGGCGAATATGCTGATATGTTTATCAAAATGATGAAAAAAAGCTACGAGATATTAAAAGATCATCCTGTAAACAAAGACAGAATTGCAAGAGGATTAAACCCGGCAAATTCAATGTGGATATGGGGTGAAGGCAGGAAACCTGCACTTTCATCGTTCAAGGATAAATTCGGTATTACAGGAGCCGCAATTTCCGCTGTAGACCTGATTAAAGGAATTGCAATATGTGCAGGCCTTGATTCAATAGATGTAGAGGGTAGCACAGGCACGCTCAACACAAACTATGAAGGCAAGGCTGCTGCAGCACTTGCAGCATTCAGAGAGGGCAAAGATTTTGTATATATCCATCTTGAAGGACCTGACGAATGTGGTCATCAGGGAGATGCTGAGGGCAAGGTGCTTTCTCTCGAAAGAATAGATGACGAAATAGTAAAGCCCGTAGTAGAAGGCCTCAAGGCAGACGGCGAGGATTTCAGATTCCTCATAGTACCAGACCATAGGACTCCTATAGCCGTAAGAACCCATACACCTGAGCCTGTACCGTTTGTACTTTATGACAGCTTGGATGAGAAATCTTATGATGATACCAGGGCATTCAATGAAGCATCAGGCTCAAAGGGTATGAAATTCGGATCAGGATATGAGCTTGCCGACTATTTCTTTCAAAAATAAAGGAGTACATTTCACATGAAAAGATTATTTACTGTGGTCTTAACCGTCATAATTGCTTTGAGCATGAGCCTTGGAACGGCAGTAAATACATTTGGCGCATCGTCAAAAGGCGAACTGGAAATTGAAGCGACGACTGCAATCCTGATTGATGCCAAAACAGGAGAAGTGCTTTATGCCAAAAACGAAAATGTTCAGATGGCGCCTGCCAGTATGACTAAAGTAATGACAGCACTTCTTGCGATAGAAAATCTGGATCTGGACACTGTTGTCACGATAGATAAGGAGACTCCGTATACAGAAGGCAACATAATATATATGCACGAGGGAGAGCAGTTTACGGTAGAGCAGCTTCTCAAAGCCATGCTGGTAAGCTCTGCAAACGACTGTGCAGTTGCTCTTGCAAAGACTATGTCGGGAACCGTCAAGGATTTTTCAAATCTTATGAATGGCAAGGCAAAAGAGCTTGGAGCCAAAAATACGAATTTTGTCAATCCCAACGGGCTTGACGATAAAAAGCACATGTCTACTGCGTATGATTTTGCAATGATTGCGAAAGAAGCTATGAAAAACGAGACCTTCAGAGAAATCGTTTCAATGACAGGATATACAGTTCCAAAAACCAACAAAAACAAAAAAAGAGAGCTTTATACAACTAACAGGCTGCTGTCAGACAAGTACAATGACATAGTTGTAAACGGTGAATATCGCAAGCCGTATTACAAAAATGCCACAGGCATTAAGACAGGATATACTCCTACAGCATTGGGCTGCCTTTGTGCATCAGCCGAAAAAAACGGTACAGAACTGATTTGTGTTGTAATGCATTCATCTGACTTTGGCAGATTTGCAGATACAATATCACTGTTTGAATACGGATTTGCGAATTATGCCACATACAATGTATATGACAAGGGTGAGACTGTGGAAACCATCAAGGTTAAAGGTGGTAAGCCAGGTGAAGTCAAAACAGTTACGGATTATTATGCCTCGGCCAACCTCAAAAAAAGCGAGAGCAGCGATATTATCACCAAAAAAATTGTATGGAATGATAAAATAGTTGCGCCCCTGGCAAAGGGCACGGTTGTGGGGCAGGTCAAGGTATACAAAAACAACGAGCTTGTTACTACAACAAATATAGTTACGGCAGACAAGGTTGAAGAGGGCATGTTCAGCTTCTTCTACAACGGTCATGTGGCATATCCGGGCAAGCTAATCCTCCTTATAGCTGCTATTGTTTTAGTACTTCTTGCAATAGCAATAATTGTTATAAGGGTTGCAAACAGGCGTAAACGCATGAAGCAGAGACAAAAACAGGCAATGAAAATAGCAAGAGAAAGAAAATATGGTCATCGTTAATACGGTGGCCTTTTGTGATAATTATGTTTGATATAAAAGAGAACCTCAAAAAACTTCCTGATTCACCGGGAGTATATATCCACAGAGACAGGCTTGGAGAAGTAATATATGTAGGCAAGGCAATATCTCTCAAAAACAGAGTGAGACAATATTTCCAGAGCAGCAAAACCATGGACAGTAAAGTGGCCGCCATGGTTTCACATATTGCGGAATTTGAATATATAACTACTGCAACAGAAATGGAGGCTTTGATCTTAGAGTGCAATCTGATTAAGAGATATTCTCCCAAATACAATATACTTCTCCGAGATGACAAGACTTATCCATATATTAAAATCACAATGAAGGAGGAGTATCCGAGGATACTCAAAACAAGGCGTGTCGAAAACGACGGAGCCAGATATTTCGGCCCTTATTCAGATGTGGGGGCAGTAAACAGGACTGTCGACCTGATGAGTGAGATATTCAGATTAAAAAAATGTTCAGCCAGAGCATTTCCTAAAGACTATAGACCATGCCTTAATTACCATATAGACCAGTGCAGGGGCATATGTACAGGTAATGTGTCCAAAAAAGAATACAGAGAAGATGTAAAAAAGGTGGCAGAATTTCTTGGCGGGAGCACCAGGCCTCTTGTGAACGAGATGAAATCAAAGCTTGCAGCTGCAGCAGAGACTCTGGATTTTGAAACTGCCGCAAAATACAGAGATAATATCCTCGCACTGGAAGCAATAAACGAAAAACAGAGAGTTGTATTAAGAAGTGACAAGGATATGGATATTGTATTGACACTCAGAGGCAGAGATGAGGTTTTTGCAGTTTTATTTTATGTCAGAGAAGGCAAATTAAGCGGCAGAGAAAACTTCAGAATGCAAACAGAGGGCGAGAGTAATACAGGAGAGATGATAAGCTCATTTATCAAGCAGTTTTATGGGGAGCTCACATCCGGTCCAAAGGAAATTCTCACAGAGATCCCCCTTGATGATGCACAGATTCTTTCAGATTATCTGTCGCAGCTGTGGGGACGCAAAACATCAGTATTTATGCCCCTCAAGGGTGAAAAAAAAGCAATTCTTGATCTTGCCCGAAAGGATGTTATTGAAATGGCCAGAACCATAGATGACAGGGCAAAGGCAAGGATGGATGGCGAGAACGTGCTCAAGAAACAGATAGATGATATATATTCATGCCTGAGGAGAGGAAAGCACGGCTACAGAATTGAGGCTTATGATATTTCTGATATCAACGGCATGGATTCTGTGGGTGCAATGGTGGTGTTTGACGGAAGCCGCAAGCTCAAAAAAGACTATAGGAGGTTTAAAGTCAGAACAGTTGAAGGACCCAATGATTATGGCAGCATGCAGGAGGTGCTTTACAGGAGATTTAAAAGAGCACAGGCAGGAGATACTTCGTTTAACACATATCCTGATATCCTCTTTATAGACGGGGGAAAGGGTCATGTCGCTGCTGCAAATAAGGTGCTGCAGGCAATGAAGCTTGACATTCCGGCCTTTGGCATGGCCAAGGATGAAAGTCACCGGACAAAGGAGCTTGTTTATGAAAAGAATGGAGAATTCCATATCATTGAGATTAAAGACAGACCACTATTGTTTAAGTATATAGGGAATATTCAGGAGGAGGTTCACAGGTTTGCAATAGATTATCACAGAACGCTACGCACTAAGAATATGCTTACATCAGTGCTGGATGAGATAGAAGGAATAGGCCCTGTCAAAAGAAACAGTCTGCTTGCATGCTTTGGCAGTATTGACAGGATAAAAGAAGCAACAGCAGAGGAACTTGTCAGGGCGGAAGGTATTACTGAAAAAAACGCCATAAATATATTTAAATATTTCCATAAAAAAGGAATTTGAGAAGGATTAATTTTATACATTTCATTTTGCTTGTTTTTGCGTGAGTTAATGATATGATATTTCAAAATGTTGATGTTGCGAATAAGAGGCTTTTTATGCTAAAGAGAAAAGCGAGTGAGGCTACTAGGAACTGGATTGATACGAAGGATAGGAAGTGTCTTGTTGTATAAGGTGCAAGGCAGATAGGGAAAACATACACAATTGAGAAATTTGCAGAGGAAAATTACGACGAGCTTCTCGAAATTAACTTTAAGGAGATGCCGTCTGCTGCAGAGATTTTTGCTGGTAATCTGACAGTGGATAATATGCTTATCGCCATGCGGTTCCGCTTTCCTGATAGAGGTACCTTTCCTTACGAGGCGTTCTCCTTCCAAAAAGTCTGAACCGCTTTAAGCCCCTTACTATATAAACGTATTATAGCGAGCATGCATTTCCAAAACAATGATAATGATGTAATTCGCAAAATTAATTTGAGAAAGCAGGGGATAGCAGTTCTTGAGCAGTCTGATGACGAAATGCAGCCAATGTGTTGACGGTGATTTCGCAGAGAAATAGGCTGGATAGCAAATATATAAAGAATGTGCAGAAAACGATACAAAAGCCGTGCATTTTTGTACAGAGAATGCAGCAAGTTTGTGAAAATATACATCTTGTGTATAAATTTCAGTACAAAAACATCCAAAGAACTTTACTTTTTAACTGAAAATAGTATAATTAGTGTGTCTCTTTTTTATAGAATTAAAGAGAAAAAGACATATAGTCTTGATACCGCCAGTTAACAGGCGGCATTATTGACTTTGAAACAAATTTTAGGAGGAGAAAAAAATGAAAAAGAAAATCGCTCTTATTTTATCAGTAGTGATGATTCTTGCATTAGCACTCAGCGTTACAGGCTGCGGTGGCGGCGGAGATGCAGAAGGCGTTAATGTAGAAGGCGATACTATCAAAATCGGTGTATTTGAACCTACAACAGGCGAAAACGGCGGTGGCGGAATGCAGGAGGTTCTCGGCATCCGTTATGCAAACCAGCTTAATCCTACAGTAGAAGTTGGCGGCAAAACTTACAATATTGAATTAGTAGAAGTAGACAACCAGTCAGATAAGACGGCAGCAGTAACAGCAGCTCAGCAGCTTATCAGTGACGGAGTTGTAGGAGTTCTTGGTTCATACGGTTCAGGCGTTGCTATCGCAGCTGGAGATACCTTCAAAACTGCAGCAGTTCCTGCAATCGGATGCTCATGCACAAACCCTCAGGTTACATCAGACAACGAATTCTATTTCAGAGTCTGCTTCCTTGATCCGTTCCAGGGTACTGTAATGGCTAATTACGCTGCAGAACAGGGATATACAAAAGCTGCAGTTATTGCTCAGAACGGTGATGACTACTCAACAGGTCTTGCAGGATACTTTAAGACTGGATTTACAGAGCTCGGTGGAGAAATCGTAGCTGACGAAACATACAATACAAACGAGTCAGACTTCAATGCTATCCTGACTAAGGTTAAGTCAGCAGATCCTGACTGCATATTTATTCCTTCATCAATTGCAACTGCAACATTGATTCTTCCACAGGTTACTGCAAACGGAATTGATGCACAGGTACTTGCAGGCGATACATGGGAAAACGCAGCAATCATTTCAAAAGATATGGTTGGCGTAGCATTCTCAACTTTCTTTGATGAAAATGACGAATCAAATCCTGTAGCTGTTGAATTTGTAAAAGGCTTCAAGGAATATCTCAACAGCAGCAAGCAGAACCTCACGTGGAACAGTGGTACAGATACAGTAGCTGCAGTTTCAGCATTAGGCTATGACGCTTATATGGCTATGTACAATGCAATCGCTGCATTGGACGGTGACACAGTTAATTCAGTTGCAATCAGAGATGCTCTTTACAACGTAAACTTTGATGGAGTAACAGGCAATATCACCTTCAACGAGACAGGCGATGCTAATAAAGACACAGCTTATATCAAGACTTGCACAGACAAGTCATTGAAGTCAAAGAGCTTTGAATTCCTGAAGACTCAGACTGTAGAGGCTAAGTAGTTTCAGCTATAAATTTTTGATAATTGAGGCGTGGAGGCTTTTGCCTCCTCGCTTTACGTCTTGTCTGCTTGCTAAGATTTGCGAATCGGCAGTATTGCGGGTTAATAAATCTTAGCAGGCACATCAGCTGACCTGCGGGTAATTATATGTTTTTTTTAAGGAGGCTTATAAGAAATGACATTAACAGTATTTTTACAGTATTGTTTGGCAGGCATTTCAATAGGGGGTATATATGCCCTTATAGCTATCGGATATACAATGGTTTATGGTATACTTCGCTTAATCAACTTTGCTCATGGCGATATCTTTATGATGGCCGCATATTTTATGATATTTGCAATGGTTGATTTTGCAATTCCATGGTATATATCAATGATAATAATGATTATAGCTACAGTTGTGCTGGGCGTTATCATCGAGAAGGTTGCATATGCACCTCTTCGCAGCGCACCTCGTATGTCGGTTATGATTTCAGCTATAGGTGTATCATATCTGCTGCAGAATGTGGCTACATACCTGTTTTCGGCACTGCCAAAATCATATCCGTCAATTCCTGTTCTAAACAAGACTATTCATCTTGGAGATGTATCAACATCATTAGTAACATTCATAACACCTATTATCACTATAGGATTCGTACTGCTCCTGATGGCAATGATTAAATACACCAAGGTGGGCATGGCAATGAGAGCTGTTTCCAAGGACTTTGAAACAGCACAGCTTATGGGTATCAAGATAAACAGCGTAATATCGCTTACATTCGTAATCGGCTGTTTCCTTGCTGCCGTAGGCTCAATGCTTTACTTTACTCCAAGACCTTCTGTTTATCCTCTGGTAGGATCCCTTCCAGGACTCAAATGCTTCATAGCAGCTGTATTCGGAGGAATAGGCAGCATACCGGGAGCTCTTGTAGGCGGCTTTGTAATCGGACTTTCCGAAACCTTCATCAAGGCTGCCGGCTATTCGGAATTCAGTGATGTATTCACATTTGTATTATTAATCGTTATTTTAATGGTAAAGCCGACGGGACTGTTTGGCGAAAAAATGGCGGAGAAGGTGTAGATTATGTCAAAGAAAACAAAAACAATCTGTACTGTAGCTGCACTCATAGTTCTGGTTTTACTCATAGTGATGTCCGAAAACTCCGGCTCAATGCTTCGCTCAGTACTGCAGTATGCGGCAATCTATGCTCTTGCAGCAGTATCCATGAACCTGCTTAACGGTTTTACGGGGCTGTTTTCACTTGGTACAGCAGGATTTATGGCGCTGGGTGCATATGCTTATGCGGTAGTTACAATTCCTGTATCCAAAAAAGCTACGGTATATTATCTTTACGGTGTTGCAGACTGGCTCAAAAATATAGAGCTGACACCAATGATAGGGCTCATAATAGGAGGGCTTGTAGCTGCATTGTGCGCGTTCCTCATAGGACTTCCAGTGCTCAGATTAAAGAGTGACTACTTTGCAATAGCAACGCTTGGATTTGCAGAAATCGTTCGTATAGTAGTGGGAAGCTCACCTCTTAATAAGGTTACAAACGGATCCCTTGGAATGAACAATATTCCTAAGTTTGAGTCATATTATACTACATTCATTGTTGTAATAGTATGTATTGCAGTATGCGTACTGCTCATAAACAGCTCATACGGAAGAGCTTTCAAGGCCATTAGAGAAGATGAGATTGCAGCCGAAACAATGGGGATAAATCTTGCAAAGCATAAGAGAATGTCATTTGTGGCAAGTTCATTCTTTGCTGGCATCTCAGGCGGTCTTCTTGCTATGTATCTGGGAGCAATAACTTCAACAACATTTAACATTAATATTACATATTTCGTTCTTCTTATCATAGTAATCGGAGGACTGGGCAGCATCACAGGCAGCATCATATCTTCAATAATCGTTGTATTTGCAAGAGAATGGTGGCTGAGATTCTTAGACTCGGCTACATATATAGGCGATTGGCAGATACCGTTCATCAGAACAGGCTTCAGAATGGTTGTATTCTCTATTTTGCTCATGGTTGTGGTACTGTTCTGGAGACAAGGCATCATGGGTCAGAAAGAATTCTCATGGGATGGAATATATAACTTCTTCAAGCGACTGGGCAAGAAAAAATCCAGGAAGGGGGAAGTGACAAATGACTAAGGAAAATGTACTTCGCATCAACGATGCAACTATGCAGTTTGGTGGTGTTGTTGCTGTAAACAACCTTAATCTTGAAGTGAACAAGGGTGAGATTATAGGGCTTATCGGTCCTAATGGTGCAGGTAAGACTACAGTATTTAATGTAATAACAGGCGTTTATGCGCCTACCAATGGTGCTGTTGAATTTGCAGGCAAAAAAATAATCGAAAATCACCCTCATGGCAAGATGAAGGAGCTTTACAAAGGCGAAAACAACGGCATCTACAAAGAAAGAATAGAGCTTACCCCGGATAAGATAACAAGACTGGGTATGGCCAGAACCTTTCAGAATATCAGATTGTTCAAGGCGCTTACTGTATTTGAAAACGTACTGATAGCAATGCATATGAGATCCAAAGCCAATATATTTTCAGCAACCTTCAGATTAAATCACAAGGAAGAAGCCAGAATGCGCCAGGAAACAATGGAGCTTCTCAGAATATTTGGTCTTGAAAAAAACAAAGATGATGTTGCAAGCTCATTGCCATATGGCAAACAGCGTCACCTTGAGATAGCAAGAGCGCTTGCTACAGAGCCGAAGCTTTTACTGCTTGACGAGCCTGCAGCAGGTATGAACCCTCAGGAGTCAGACGAGCTGATGCACATGATCAGAAAAATCAGAGATGAATTTGACCTGTCAGTACTTATGATTGAGCATCATATGCAGGTAGTAATGGGTATATGTGAAAGAATTTATGTACTTGACTATGGCAAACTGATTGCGGAGGGGACTCCTTCGGAAATACAGAACAACCCTAAGGTTATCGAAGCATATTTGGGGGTGGACGAATAATGTTAAAAATAAAAAACCTACATGTATATTATGGCGGCATACATGCATTGCAGGGAATTAATCTTGAAGTTCCTGACAGACAGATAATATCGCTTATAGGAGCCAATGGAGCAGGCAAGAGCACTACACTCAAGGCTATAATGAGCCTTGTGTCAAAGCCTGAGGGTCACATAGAATTCGACGGTGTTGACATCACTAAGATGGAAACAAGAAACGTCGTAAAACAGGGAGTTGTACTCTGCCCGGAAGGCAGGCGTGTGTTCCCTGACCTTACGGTTGAAGAAAACCTGATCATGGGCTCATACCTTCGCAAGGACAAGGAAGGCATCAAAAAGGATAAGGAATGGGTATACGAGCTGTTCCCTAGGATGAAAGAAAGAGAATGGCAAATGGCGGGCACATTATCAGGCGGTGAGCAGCAGATGCTTGCTGTAGGACGTGCCCTTATGACCAAACCTAAGCTTCTGATGCTCGATGAGCCTTCGTTAGGTCTTGCGCCGCTGATTATCAAAGATATATTCTCCATTATATCTGAAATCAAGGAAGCGGGCGTAAACGTGCTTCTGATAGAACAGAATGCAAAAGCAGCGCTTGAAATTTCAGACCATGCATATGTAATGGAAACAGGAAGAATAACCCTTGATGGCACAGGACAGGAGCTTTTAAATGATCCCAGAGTGCAGCAGGCATACCTGGGCGAAGCAAAATAAGGAAATATATAGAGCCGGAGACTTTAATGCTCCGGCTCAAAATGTGTAATCAGGGCAACAACAGTAAATTATATGTTCTGCGCTATCAGACTTCCTATCTCTTTTGTAGTGGCAGGAGTTTTGCCTTCAGACATAATGTCAGGAGTTCTGTATCCTGCAGCAAGAGTTTTCTTTACAGCATTTTCAATGGCATCAGATTCATCTGACAGACCAAAAGTATATTTAAGCATCATAGCAGCTGACAGGATGGTAGCCATAGGATTTGCTTTGCCTGTGCCTGCAATATCAGGCGCAGAGCCGTGAACAGGCTCATACATACCGAAATTGCCTTTTGCAAGAGATGCTGACGGAAGCATTCCCAGAGAGCCTGTAATCATGCTTGCCTCATCTGAAAGAATATCTCCGAAAATGTTGCTTGTAACTATTACATCAAACTGCTTCGGGTTATATACAAGCTGCATTGCCGTATTGTCTACATAGAAATTCTCAAGCTCTACCTCAGGATATCCTTTTGCAACCTCTGCGACTGTTTTTCTCCAGAGTCTGCTGCTTTCAAGGACATTGGCCTTGTCTACGCTTGTGACCTTTTTGTTTCTTTTCATTGCCATGTCAAAAGCAACTTCTGCTATCCTTCTTATTTCACCCTCGGAATACTGCTCTATATCATAGGCAGCCTTGCCCAAACTCGTATCCTTATATCCTCTTTCGCCAAAGTAAATTCCGCCTGTAAGCTCTCTTACAACCAGCAGGTCAAGACCGCCCTCCACCTTTTCGGGTCTGATAGGGCAGGCGTCCTTGAGTTCGTCAAACATAATTGCCGGTCTGAGATTAGCAAACAGCCCCAGCTCTTTTCTGATTCCGAGCAGCGCTCTTTCCGGTCTTTTGTCGCCGGGCATGCTGTCCCATTTCGGACCGCCTACAGCACCAAGGAGCACAGCATCGCTTTTTTTTGCTATATCTATTGTTTCCTGCGGCAGGCATTCTCCTGTTTTGTCTATTGCATCGCCACCTGCGAGAACATGCGTGTAATTGAAGGTATGCCCATATTTGTTTCCTACAGCATCCAGCACTTTAATTGCTTCTGCTACAACCTCAGGACCTATGCCATCGCCGGGTATTACAGCTATATTGTATTTCATGGAGACCTCCTATTTGATGGAATTAAGCAAACCGCCGGATTTTATAATGTTATTTATAAAGTCGGGGAATGGTATTGCTTTGTATTCAGTTCCTTTAGTGATATCTTTTATAACTCCGGTATTGAAATCTACGGTGACCTCATCGCCTGCTTCAATGGCTTCGGCAGCCTCCGGACATTCTAAAATAGCAAGCCCTATATTGATTGAATTTCTGTAAAAAATTCTTGCAAAGGATTTGGCAATGACACATGAAATGCCAGATGCCTTAATAGCTATAGGAGCATGTTCCCTGGAAGAACCACAGCCGAAATTCCAGCCTGCAACCATAATATCGCCATCTTTAACATTGCTTACAAAATTCTTATCTATGTCTTCCATACAGTGAGATGCAAGCTCCTTGTGATTGCTTGTATTAAGGTGTCTTGCAGGGATTATTACATCTGTATCGACATTATCACCGTATTTGTGAACAAAACCCTGTGCTTTCATATTAAATTACCTCCTTGGGATCTGAGATTTTGCCTGTTATTGCTGATGCGGCTGCAACTGCAGGGCTTGCAAGATATACTTCTGATTTGGTATGACCCATTCTGCCGACAAAGTTTCTGTTGGTGGTCGCAACGCAGCGTTCGCCTTCTGCAAGTATGCCCATGTGTCCGCCAAGGCAAGGACCGCAGGTAGGTGTTGATACAACGCATCCGGCATCGATAAATATATCAAGATATCCCTTGGCAATACATTCCTTGTATACCTTTTGTGTTGCAGGAATTATGATGCATCTGACATCTCTTGCAACCTTGTGCCCTTTGAGGATTTCGGCAGCAGTTGCCATATCCTCAATTCGTCCGTTGGTACATGAACCGATTACAACCTGATCAATTCTGACATTGCCTATATTGTTTGTAGTTTTAGTGTTTTCAGGAAGATGCGGGAATGAAACCGTTGATTTGAGCAAGGATAAATCAATGATTACCGTCTCTTCGTATTCAGCATCCTCATCGGGAGCATAAACTTTGTAATCCCCGTTTACTCTGCCCTTCATATAGCTTTCGGTTACTTCATCAACCATAAATATGCCGTTTTTGGCGCCTGCTTCAATGGCCATATTTGCTATGCAAAGCCTGTCATCCATCGAAAGTGAAGCGAGTCCTTCGCCCATAAATTCAAGGGATTTATACAGCGCTCCATCGACACCGATAGTTCCAATCAGATGAAGTATTACATCTTTGCCTGAAACATATTTGTTTAATTTGCCTTTGAGCTCTACCTTGATTGCAGAGGGTACTTTGAACCAGGCGGTGCCTTTTGCCATACCTGCGGCCATATCGGTGGAGCCTACACCTGTTGAAAAAGCGCCCAGTGCTCCGTAGGTACAGGTGTGAGAATCTGCCCCTATAATGCAGTCACCTGCCTTGACAAGGCCAAGCTCGGGAAGGAGAGCATGCTCGATTCCCATATTGCCGACATCATAGAAATTAACGATTTCATGTTTTCTTGCAAAAATTCTTGTCTGCATGCACTGCTGTGCAGCCTTGATATCCTTGTTTGGTGTGAAATGATCCATTACAAGAGATATTTTTGATTTGTCGAAGACATCTGTAAAGCCTGCCTTTTCAAATTCGTTTATTGCAACAGGGGCAGTGATATCGTTTGCCAGAACCATATCAAGCTTTGCATCGATGAGCTGTCCCGCTTTGACCTCATCAAGACCCGCATGTGCTGCAAGTATTTTTTGCGTCATTGTCATTCCCATAATAATTTCCTCCTCAGGTTAAAATGCTCTGTTGATGGCACTGATAAGAGCGTTTATTGATGCATATATAATGTCATTGTGTATTCCTACGCCCCAGAATACCTTTTCATTTCTTGAAATTGCAACATATGATGCCGCTCTTGAGTTGGACTCTGATTCGAGAGCATGCTCGTGGTATGTGACAAATTCATAATCTAAGGTATAAGGGCTGCTGCGAAGTGCTGTTGTTACAGCATCAAGTCTGCCGTTGCCCTGCCCTGTAAGGGAGTAATGCTCGCCTTTGATGGTAGCTTCAATGCTTACATTCATTATGTCGTTTTCGCCTCTTGTGAATGTGGCATCCTCAATACTTATATTATCTTTTCTGTTGACATACTGCTGCTGGAATATTCTATGTATATCTGAAGGCGAAAGCTCTTTGTGAGCCTCATCAGATATATGCTTCATCAGATATCCGATTTCCTCTCTCATCCTCTTAGGAATATCATAGCCGTAATTTGTCTCAAGTACATATGCTACACCGCCTTTACCTGACTGACTGTTTATTCTAATCACATCTGCCTCGTATTCTCTACCCACATCGTGAGGATCAATAAGTAGATAAGGACAGGTCCATTTGTCAGGATTGTTTTCGTTGATGTGATGCATTCCCTTGGCGATGGCATCCTGATGTGAACCTGAGAATGCAGCAAATACCAGGCTGCCACCATAAGGCTGGCGCGGGCTGACCTTGAGGTCTGTGAATTTTTCGTACATTTCAACTACCGTTGGCATATCTGAAAAATCAAGCTGCGGGTCTACTCCGTGAGAAAACAGATTCATAGCGACTGTGAGTATGTCAGCGTTGCCTGTACGCTCACCGTTTCCAAACAGCGTACCCTCGACTCTGTCACCGCCTGCCAGCATGCCAAGCTCACAATCTGCAACGGCAGTTCCCCTGTCGTTGTGGGGATGAAGTGATACTATTACGTTTTCTCTGCAATGCAGATTTTTGCTCATGTATTCGACTTGTGATGCGTATACGTGAGGCATTGACATTTCAACTGTCGCAGGCAGGTTGATTATTGTTTTTCTTGTTTCATCGGGCTGCCATATGTCTATGACGGCGTTGCATACTTCAAGTGCATAGTCAACCTCTGTGCCTGTAAAACTCTCAGGTGAATATTCGAAAGTAAAATGAGTGTCTCCCGGGAAGCTGTCGGCATATTTTTTAACAAGCGCTGCACCGTCTGTAGCTATTTTTTTGATTTCATCTTTAGATTTTTTGAAAACCTGTTCTCTTTGAGCTACAGATGTGGAATTGTACAGATGAACTATTGCATTTTTGACACCCTCAAGAGCTTTGAAGGTTTTATTGATTATGTGCTCTCTTGACTGAGTAAGCACCTGTATGGTTACATCATCAGGTATCAGATTGTTTTCAATCAGTGTGCGGAGAAACTCGTATTCAGTTTCGGAAGCAGCAGGGAAGCCCACTTCTATCTCCTTGAATCCAAGCTGACACAGATATTCGAAGAATTCCAGTTTTTCTTCAAGGCTCATTGGAACTATGAGAGCCTGATTGCCGTCGCGCAGGTCTACACTGCACCAGATGGGCGGCTTGTCCACATGATCTTTTGTCACCCAGTCACAGGATGGGACGGGAGGCATGAAATAGCCTGTTTCATATTTTGTATGATTTTTCATTCCTTTGATGTTATCGCTTGCCATTTTAAAAAGTCCTTTCGTATAACAAAAGCCCTGCTCCCAACATTAAATCAGAAACAAGGCTGAATGTATAATAAAATATAAAGAGAATCTTAAAAAAGTGTTGAGAATATTTAATGCTATATAATTATGAATCACTTAAGAGGCATAGTAGTAATAACATTAAATTTCTCCCTTCTTGTTTGATACGACTATTTTATACTGTTTTGTTATATAAGTCAACAGTTTTTGTGAAAAAACACAATATTTTTTGCGATGATATATTGAACATCAACAAATTACATATTATCAATGTCTGCAGCTGACAGCATATGAATACTTTGAGATGCAAGCAGCTTTTCGACAGCCTCTGTATCATCAACTCTGACAACAAGATAAGCCTTGCCCTCTATGCGAGTTAAAAACGCATACATATATTCCATATTGATGCCGTTTGCAGCAAAGAGCGCAACAATCTGTGCAAGTCCGCCGGGCTTGTCAAGAATTTCAACACCTATTACATCATTGAGCGTTGATATGAAGCCGTTTTTTTCGAGAAGCGCCTTTACCTTGTCCGGATCTTTAACTATCAGTCTCAAAATGCCGAATTCGCTGGTATCAGCAATAGACATGGCTCTCATATCTATGCCTGCATTAGCTATAAGGCTTGTGATTTCGCTTAATTTTCCTTTTTCGTTTTCAACGAAAACCGATAACTGTTTAATAGCCATTATTTTACCTCCTAATCATGAAGTTTTCTTTTATCTATAATTCTTACGGCTTTGCCCTCGCTCCTTGTGATTGATTTAGGAGTGACAAGGTGAACATCAGGGCTGATGCCGAGTATTCCTCTGATTGCAGATTCAAGCTTCTTTTCGTGTGCCGTGATTTCCTTGACAGTGTCAGAGAACTGCTCAGCTGTGAGTTCTACATTGATATCAAATGTATCTGTGTTTTTTACTCTGTCAAGTATAATCTGATAATTAGGAGTGTAGCCTTCGTTCAGGAGAACTGTTTCAATCTGTGAAGGGAATACATTTACCCCCCTTATAATCATCATATCATCGCTTCTGCCAAGAGGCTTGCTCATTTTGATAAAAGTACGGCCGCAGGAGCATTTTTCTCTGCTTAAAACGCACAGATCCCGTGTGCGATATCTTAACAGAGGGAATGCTTCTTTGTCAAGTGACGTGAACACAAGCTCGCCCACGCTGCCCTCTGGAAGCACCTCTCCTGTATCGGGGTCTATTATCTCAGCAAGGAAATGGTCCTCGTTTATATGCATACCGGTTTGCTCTGAGCATTCAAAAGCAACGCCAGGACCGCTTGTCTCCGTAAGTCCGTAGATATCGTAGGCTTTGATTCCCAGGCCCTTCTCAATAGAATGTCTCATTTCCTCAGTCCATGGCTCAGCGCCGAAAATGCCTGCCTTGAGGGTATTGTTTTTAATGCCCTTTTCCTCCATGGTTTCGGCTATATATGCTGCATACGAAGGAGTGCAGCACAGAATTGTGGCCTGCATATCGTTCATGAACTGTATCTGCCTGTCGGTATTTCCAGATGACATCGGAAGCGTCAGGCAGCCAACCTTGTGCGAGCCTCCGTCAAGTCCTGCACCGCCGGTGAATAAACCATAACCGTAGCATACATGGCATACATCTTCATTGGAGCCGCCTGCTGCCACAATTGCTCTTGCACAGCAGTCCTCCCATAAATCTATATCGTGCTGTGTGTAGAATGCAACCACGCGTCTGCCTGTTGTGCCTGAGGTTGAATGTATTCTGACGCAGTCTGATTTAGGTACGGCAAGCATTCCGTCAGGGTAGCTGTCTCTAAGGTCGGCCTTGGATATAAAAGGCAGCTTGTGAAGGTCTTCAATACCGTTAATGTCTTCAGGTCTGACACCTTTTTTGTCCATCAGGTTTCTGTAATAAGGCACGTTGTCGTATACGTGCTTTACCTGTCTGACGAGCTTTTGTGACTGGAGTTTTTTGAGCTCCTCAACAGGCATTGTTTCAATCTGTTTCTGGTAGTAGTTGTTGGTCATATTTAGTCTCCTTTTTTATATTTGAGGGCGAAAATATAAAAAACCCTCTGTGAAAACAGAGGGCGAATTTATCGCGGTACCACCTCAGTTCATCAGCACCTTGCGGTACTGACCTTTGCGGGCACTATCATGCCCTGACAGATAACGGCTGTCTGCCGGCGGCGCCTACAAGCATCTGCCTTCAGCGTGCATCTGTTCGGAAGGAATTCAGTTAATGTCTGCCTGCTGCTTCTCACCTGTCTGCAGCTCTCTGTGAGGTTTGTTTTAACTTACTGGTTTCCGGTCATCGATTTTGAACTACAGTTAGATTATACAGACGTGGCATATTAAAGTCAAGAAAAATTATTGATTTATAACAAAAAATTTGATATAACATAGGTATCGAACACAAAAAGAAAGAAGAGATGTTTATGTACAGAGATTTATCACACCTTATAATCTATTCGGACAGAAGCGAAAGCACCATACTGTATGAGATGGGAGAGCTTTTTAAGCATTACCGCAGTGGAGATAGAGAAAAACCGGAGCTTGTTAAAGACGCATATAGTATAGTAAGAAGGATTCTTGATATATCAACTTCCTATGCCTTTGATGAGAATCTTTGGACAAGCTATCTGACATATTATCTTATCAATTCAGAAAACTCCTTCAGTGCCTCCTGTGAAAGGAGGGGAGCCATAGAGGGCAGCGTCAACTCCTTTGCAAAGCATGATTTTGAGATTTTCATGAAGCTGTTCAGATTTGATTTCAGTGAGCTTGAAAGGGAGCTTGATGTAGGTTGTTTTTCGAGCCTGTGTGACTACAGGGCAGTCGAAAAGCCTTCACTTATGTACAACCCCAATGTTATGAAAAGAGTCAGAGAACTCAGAGTGCAGCTTGAAAACGTCAAAGATTCAGATGAGTTTTTCGAGGCGATATCAGAGTTTTACAAATCATACGGCGCAGGGATATTCGGAGTGAACAGAGCCTTCTATATTTCCGACAGAGAGGATTCTTTGGAGTTTTTGCCTGTGAAGAATATGGACGATGTTGTTTTAGAGGATCTCGTGGGTTATGAGGTTCAGAAGCAAAAGCTTCTTGAAAATACCAGGGCATTTGTAGAGGGCAAGCCTGCAAACAATGTACTCCTTTACGGTGACAGGGGCACAGGCAAATCCACCAGCATCAAAGCCATTGCCAACAGGTTCTGGCCTGAGGGACTTAGAGTAATTCAGGTATACAGACATCAGATGAAGATGCTTTCGAGGATAATATCTGCAATAAGGACAAGAAACTACCGATTTATAATCTATATGGACGATCTGTCGTTTGAGGATTTTGAGACTGAATACAAATACCTCAAGGCTGTAATAGAGGGTGGCCTTGAATCGAAGGCTGAGAATATACTGATATATGCCACTTCAAACAGAAGACACCTTATCAAGGAAACATGGGATGACAGAAATGATATGGAGCATACGGGAGAGCTTCACAGGGGAGACAGCATGGAAGAAAAACTGAGCCTTGCAGACAGGTTCGGTGTTCAGATTTACTATGGCAAGCCGTCTAAGGATGAGTTTTACAGAATCATAGATGAGCTTACCGAAGCTGAGGGGATTGCTATGGACAGGGAGCAGCTTCACAGAGAGGCCAATGCGTGGCAGATACGTCACGGCGATGTTTCAGGCAGATGCGCAAGGCAGTTTGTGGACTATATCAAAGGCAGAGCATAGAACCTGTCAGGAAATGAGGTGCGTATATTTTTTAGTTGTAAAAAGTGTAATAGAGGGAGCAAGACAGGTGGGCAAAACATGGCTAATGTACATAAATATGCTTTGGGCGAGAGGATTCCATAAAAGAATCTTCTCGATTTTTTTTATTTCACATCCCTGCATGGAAGTGTTGATTCAAAACTTTGAAGAAAAGCACATTTTAGGCGTATATAATTTTGAAGAAAGTTATAAAATGGGTGTATACGGCATTGAAGAAAAGCATATCTCGTGATATAACTAATCTATATGGAGGATGTGAAGATGTATTTTAAGAGGAAAGTATATCAAAAATTAATTGATTGGAAGAAACAGTATTCCGATAAATACGCGGTGATTCTTGAGGGTGCACGCCGTGTCGGCAAAACTACCATTGCTGAGAACTTTGCAAAAAACGAATACAGATCCTATATTTTAATAGATTTTTCAAAAGCAGCAGACAACATACAAAAATGCTTTGATGATATAGCGAATCTGAGTTGCCGACGGGCGATACAGTTATCTGGAAACTGGTTCACTGATTTCTATCAGGAAAAACGTGAAGGATATTCTGATTCCTTCAGAAGAGATGAAAATACAGGTATGGCCTATGGATTATGAAGAATTTAGCGATGCGACAGAAGGCAACTACCAGCTCCTGCAGCAAATATATGATATGGGCTTACCCATCGGTCAGGCAACAAACCGGAAACTGATGCGTGATTTGAGACTATATATGGCTATCGGAGGCATGCCGCAGGCCGTAGAAGCTTACATAGAGGGCAGAAATTTTTCAGAAATTGATATGATAAAGCGGCAAATAATTTCTTTATATGAAGAGGATTTTAAGAAAATTGATCCTTCCGGGAGAATATCAGCACTTTATCATTCCATTCCCGCTCAGCTTGCAAAGGATCCCAGAAAATACCGGATTACTACAGCGCTTGGACGAAAAAACAACACAAAAGCAGATGAACTTTTATATGAGTTGATTGACTCCAGAACAATACTGCCATGCTACAATTCCACAGATCCCAGAGTCAGTTTATCGGATAGCAGGGATTTTGACAGCTATAAATTATATATTGCTGACACTGGTTTGTTCGTCACATTAATGTTTATTGACCGACCGATAGCCGAAAATGATATATATGCCCGGCTGCTTTCTGACAAGCTGCCGGCAAATCTGGGATTCCTCTATGAGAATCTTGTTGCACAAATGATTGCGGCATCCGGGCGAGAACTGTATTATCATACATGGGAAAAATCCGGAAGCACTCATTATTATGAAGTTGATTTTCTGGTTTCCGCTGGCAGTAAAATAAATGCTTTTGAAGTCAAATCTTCCGGTACAGGGAAGCATGAGTCTATCAGGATGTTTTACAAGAAGTTTTCAAAAGATGTGCATAATATATATCTGCTGTCTCAAAAGGATGTTGGCAAAGAAGAAAATCTGATGTTGGAACCTTTTTATATGATGCCTTTTTTGATATAGCAATAATAAATCTCTTGAATTTCAATATATTATAAAAAAGTACGGGCTGTAAGGCACTAAAGTAAATAACTCTATGCTATAATTTCATCTTTAACACTTGAAGAGTAACGGAGAGATATAAATGTTGAAATTTCAACATTTATGCAACCCCTGGGGAATGTTTTGGAAACTTGATGCGATTCTAAAATATTCTCTATGCTCATTCGGCCTCCTGATAAAATAAAGCCAACAATTCCGTCAATTTCTGCGGCGGTCATTATTCAAAGAATAAGTAGTATAATAAATTGAACTGCTAGTGAAAACAAATCGAATCAATAGGAAAAGAAATATGCTGAAAAATAATATAGAAATAGATGTAAAAGTTAAATGCGTAGAAGAGCAGATCACTTAGGCAGAACTTGCTGAGAAGACTGGTGCATCACCATCTTACGTAAATCGTCTTATCAAAAGTTCTGGGAAAATTGTAAATAAAACATTTGTGCAGATGTTGGAGAAACTCGGATATGACATTGAACTGATTTATATTAAGAGATAAGAAAGGAAACGGTTATGGGAAAACTAACATCTTATAACGAGCAGTTTGAAAAGATTGTAAATATTATTGAGTCTGCCAAAGAGCGTGCATACCGTAAAGTAAATGAAGAGCTGATTTTGATGTACCGCGATATAGGTGAGTACATTAGCAAGCAGTCTGAAGATGCTGAGTACGGCGATGCATTTGTACAGAAACTGGCAGATTTCTTTGCGATGAATTATCCTGAACTGAAAGGATTTAATCGTCGTGGACTTTACAGAATGAAGCAGTTTTATGAGCTTTATAAAGACAATGAAAAAGTGTCACCACTGGTGACACAATTGAGCTGGTCGAATCACTTAAAAATAATGTCGGCGTGCAAAAGCATGGACGAACGTGTTTTTTACATGAATATGTGTATCAAAGAACGACTTTCCAAAAGGGAATTGGCAAGACAGATTGACAGCGGATATTATGAACGCTATATGCTTTCACAGAAGCCACTTACACCTGCTATAGATGAATCTAAACAAGCAACAGGAAACATCTTTCTGGATAATTATGTGCTTGATTTTTTGAACCTTCCAGCTGAAGTTTCAGAACATGATTTGCAAAAATCCATCATACAGAATCTCAAAGATTTCATTCTTGAGATTGGTAAGGATTTCACCTTCATCGGTGAAGAATATCGTGTGCAGGTTGGCAATCATGATTATTATATAGACTTACTGTTTTACCATAGAGGCCTTTCCTGCCTTGTGGCATTCGAACTGAAAATCCGAGCGTTGGTGTCATACTTTGTGCAAGCAAGGATGATGAGGTTGTAGAATTTGCTCTTAGTCGAAGTCTTTCTCCGACAATGGTTTCCGAATATAATTTGAAATTGATTGATAAAAAACTCTTGCAGAGGAAACTGAAGGAATATATTGAATTAGCAGGATCAGTTTCTGACGAAAACTGAAAAACAGGATCGATATATTCCCACAAACGAGCAAAACGGCAAAATGTGCCGCTTCATCAATAATACCAGCTCAAGCCACGTGGAAACTTCAATATATTATAAAAAAGTACGGGCTGTGAGATGCTAAAATAATCAGTCGCTGAAGGCGAGTTAACAAGAAAAGACAATTGAAAAGTAAAACAAAGGAGTTATTGCACCGATAATCAATAGCGATTAATAACCCGTGCAATAACTCCTTTTGCAGGATGCAGTCTATTCCGCTCCTTCTTCTTTTTCGGCCAGAACCTTTTCGTACTCTGCAAATATTGCATCTTTGATTCTGTTGCGTGTTTCAGAAAGCAGAGGATGTGCGATGTCTCTGAAATCACCTTCGCCCATTTTCTTGCTTGGCATTGCAATGAAAAGACCGTTTTGTCCTTCGATAATTTTTATGTCATGCACTACAAATTCATCATCAAAAGTAATAGAAACAACTGCCTTCATTTTACCTTCGTCGCTTACTTTGCGGACTCTTACGTCTGTTATGTTCATTCCTATTTCCTTCCTTTCAAGACAAGAGTTTTACTGTTGATACATTATACCACTACAAATACCGTGATTACAAGTATTTTCTCACAAAAATCTGACAATTCAGCCGAATTGATTTTTTGGACAAAAAACTTAAAAAGAAAGTTTTTTTACTATTATTGTGGTATAATAATTCTACATAAATAATATAGTGATATACATCTGGAGGATGTTTATATGATAAATTTGACAGATTGTAAGAGAATACATTGTATCGGAATCGGAGGAATAGGAATGTCTGCCATTGCTGAAATCCTTCTTGAAAGAGGGTTTCAGGTAAGCGGTTCTGATATGAAGGAAAGCGAAATGGTAGACAAACTTATAGAACATGGTGCAAAAATATACTTAGGCCATAGAGCAAAAAACGTTGAAGAAGCAGACCTTGTAGTATATACGGCGGCAGTTTCAGATGACAATCCTGAAATCACAAGAGCAAAAGAGCTTGGGATACCCGCAATTACAAGGGCGCAGATGCTTGGCAGACTGATGAGCGAATACGATTACAGCATTGCGATATCAGGAACCCATGGTAAAACAACGACAACCTCTATGGTTTCTTTGATTTTAAAACACGCAAGCAAGGAACCTACAATTCTTGTAGGAGGCAATCTTGCAGAGATAGGCGGCAACGTAGAAGTGGGATCAGGGCAGTATTTTGTAACAGAGGCCTGCGAGTATCGAGACAGTTTTTTGAGCCTGTGCCCTAAAATCGAAATAATTCTCAATATTGATTCGGATCATCTTGATTATTTCAAGGACATAGACCATATAGTCAGCTCCTTTGACAGGTTTTCAAAGCTTGTACCTGAGGATGGCACTATTATAGCTTACAATGCCAATCCTTTTGTAAACAGCGTGGTCAAGGATCTTGACAATGTTATAACCTTCGGATTTTCCGAAAACTGCACATACTATGTGACAGATATAGAGTTTAAGAACGGACTTCCAGGCTTCACAGTAAATCATGAAGGAAGAGCTTTGGCATCAATACAGCTTAAAATTCCGGGAGAACACAACATACTTAATGCTCTCGCTTCATTTGCATGTTGTCATATGCTGGGCGTTGATGTTGAGGATATTGTATCTACTCTTGAAAATTTCAGCGGCACACAGCGAAGATTCGATATTAAGGGAGAGACTTCTGACGGCAGGAAGATAATCGATGATTATGCACATCATCCTACAGAAATCAAAGCAACACTTGCCGCAGCGGCTAAAATTCCCCACAGCAGCCTGTGGTGCCTGTTCCAGCCGCATACATATACAAGGACTCTTGCTTTGTTTGATGAGTTTGCAGCTTCATTTGAAAACGCGGACAAAGTTGTGCTTGCAGAGATTTATGCAGCCAGAGAAGAGAATGTATATAATATAAGTTCGAAGGGACTGATGCAGGAAATCAAAAAACAGTACCCGGACAAGGAAATATATTATTTTGATAAATTAGACGATATTGCAAGCTTTGTATACAACAATTCTTCAGCAGGAGATCTGATTATAACTATGGGTGCCGGGGATATATACAAAGCAGGAGAGATGATACTCAAATTAGACAGGAAGTTCTGATATGAATTACAAGGATTACGAAAAACTCGAAAAAGAGCGTATCGAAAGCAATATAGAATATGCAAATCAGGGTGTCATATTTATGGACATCAAAAGAGCATATATCGAAGAAGGTACACGTATAGGCAAAGGCACTCTCATATATCCTGATGTTATTATCGAGGGCAATGTCAGCATAGGCAGGGATTGCCGCATAGGACCTTCAACAAGAATTAAAGATTCCAATATAGGCGACAGAACTGAAGTGCAGAATTCAGTTGTGCTTGAAAGCAGCATAGGCAATGATACAAAGGTTGGGCCGTTTGCGTACATCAGGCCTGACAGCAATATAGGCAGCAAATGCAAGGTGGGGGATTTTGTTGAGGTCAAGAACTCATCGATGGGAGACGGCACCAAGGCTGCACATCTTACATATATAGGTGACAGCGATATAGGCAGAGATGTAAACCTGGGTTGCGGCGTTGTTTTTGTAAATTATGATGGTACCAATAAGCACAGATCTGTTGTGGAAGACGGAGCATTTATAGGCTGTAATACTAATCTTGTTTCGCCTGTTACGGTGGAAAAAGGCGCATATATTGCCGCAGGAAGCACAGTAACACAAAAGGTTCCGGCAGATTCACTTCTGATTGCAAGAGCCAGGGAAGAAATCAAAGAAGGCTGGGCATCACGCAGCGGATTGCTTAAAAAAAATAAATGATATTTCTAACTACAAAATGAAAGACGAGGTAACAGAAAAAATGAAATCAGGTGCATTTTCAGAGTACAAAGTTTTTGCAGGAAACTCGCATTTAGAGCTGGCAGAGGAAATCGCTTCAATAATGGGCAAGCCCCTTGGCAGAGCGACAGTAACCAAATTCAGTGATGGAGAGATATCCGTTAATTTGTGGGAAACAGTAAGAGGCGTTGACTGTTATATCGTGCAGTCAACATGTAATCCTGTAAATGACAACCTAATGGAGCTCCTTATAATGATAGATGCAATGAAGAGAGCGTCGGCAGGCAGAATCAATGCTGTAATTCCGTACTACGGATATGCAAGACAGGACAGAAAAGCGAAAGCAAGAGATCCTATCACAGCAAAGCTGGTTGCAGACCTTATTATGGCAGCAGGCGCAGACAGAGTTCTGACTATGGATCTTCATGCAGCACAGATACAAGGATATTTTGATATTCCGGTAGATCATCTGGTTGGTCTTCCGATTCTCGTAAAATACTTCAAAGACAAAGATCTTGACGATGTTGTAGTAGTATCACCTGACCATGGATCAGTTACAAGAGCAAGAAATATGGCAGAGCCTCTCAATGTACCTATTGCAATAGTTGACAAAAGAAGACCGGAGCCTAACAAGAGCGAAATCATGAATATAATCGGTAATATTGAAGGTAAAAACTGTATACTTATCGATGATATGATAGATACAGCAGGAACTATCACAAATGCTGCAAATGCACTCAAAGACTTAGGCGCCAAGGATGTATTTGCATGTGCAACCCATGCAGTATTATCAGGGCCTGCAATCGAGAGAATCGAAAACTCAGCAATAAGCGAGCTTGTACTGTTAAACACAGTTCCTGTTCCTGAAGAAAAGAAAATAGAAAAAATGAGACATCTGTCAGTTGCTCCTCTTTTTGCAGAAGCAATGACAAGAGTATTCACAAATAACTCAATCAGTAAACTTTTTGACTAATATGTTTTGGAATCGCAAAAAACAAAATGACAATGGAATAGAATTCATCATAGCAGGACTTGGCAACCCAGGCAGAGAATACGAAACCACAAGACACAACATGGGCTTTATGGTAATAGATATTCTGGCAGACAAGACAGGGATTGATGTCAAAAGGCTCAAACATAAAGCTCTGTATGGTACAGGCAATATATCAGGACACAAGGTTATGCTGGTGAAACCGCAGACGTATATGAATCTGAGCGGTGAGTCCATCAGGGAAATCGTCAGATATTACAAAATCCCTGTCGAAAACCTTCTTGTTGTTTATGATGACATAGACATTGAAGCAGGCATGATTCGCATACGCAAAAAAGGCAGCGCCGGAACTCACAATGGCATGAAGTCGATTATCTACCAGCTTGGTTCAGATGAATTCCCGCGTATCAGAGTTGGAATAGGTGACAGGCGAAAAGGTGACCTCAAGGATTATGTAATAGGGCCGCTGGATACAAAAGAAGCAGAAGAGCTTGCACCGGTGCTTGATACCTGTGCTGATGCCTGCTGCTGTTTTGTTCAAAAAGGAATTGACAAAGCTATGAATGAATATAATACAAAAAACAAAAAAGCGGGAGACTCCAAATGACCACTAAAGGTATAGTCAATATTTCGGGGATATCAGAAAGCAGGGTGGCACCGGTTGCTGCCCGTATTTCCGAAAAAAGCAAAGGTCAAACCCTCATAATTGCAGCCTCGCCTGTAAGAGCTGCAAGACTGGCAGGAGACCTTTCTTTTTTTGTTAAAAAGAAAATATATGTAATGCCGCAGGAAGAAACTCTCTTCAGGTTTGAAGCCAAAAACCATGATATGCTGATGGAGAGCCTGCGGATTTTTAAAGCAATATGCGAAGGGGAGGATTGTATAGTCATATCCCCCGCTTTGGCTGCAATCAGAAAACTCCCCCCACGCAGCGTATATGAAGAGAAGCTGCTGAAAATCAGCACAGGTACAGAAATTGATGTTGTTGAAATCAAAAAACAGCTTTCCGACATGGGATATGAGAGATACAACATGATTGATGCACCGGGACAGTTTGCAGTACGTGGGGATATTATAGATGTATATACTCCTGATGGGGAATTGCCCTATCGTATTGAGCTGTTTGGAAATGAAGTTGATGCTATCAGAGCTTTTGATCCTGACACACAAAGATCGATCAAAAATCTGGGCAATGTAAAGATATATCCTGCATCACTGCTTGTGAATGACAAAGAGCTGTTCGAACAGGCAGCTGGTAAAATACGCAAAGCATATACAAAACAGATAAAAAAATGTGACAGTGCTGGAGAAACAGAAAAAAAAGAAAGCCTTGAAAAAACGCTTGGAATTATTACAGAGCATATAGAAAAAATAAGCAACATGCAGATGCTTGAAAACTATCTCCACTATTTTTATGATGACATGCAGTATCTGTGGGACTATATGACAGACGCACAGGTCATACTTGATGATCCGGACAGGATTTACGAAGCTATAGATTCAAAAGAAAAAGAGCGCAGAAGTGATTTTGATGTGCTCATTGAAAGAGGACGGGGGATTCCTTCTGATTACGGGATGTTTTCAGGCAGAGAGGATCTGTACAGAATATATGATAGAGAAAGCGTATATGTTCTAACTCCATTTGCAAAAAGAATCAAAGGGATTGAAGCATTTTCAGAGCTCCACAATGTTATAAGCCGTCAGCCGCCTGTGTTTAACGGCAGGCTTGATATGCTTGTGACAGAG
>CAVAON010000007.1:0-48310 GCA_963590215.1 Anaerovoracaceae bacterium
TCCTTCATCCTCTGCTACGTCCTCTTCATCCCGGACAATTCTCATAACACTCATTCTATTTTTGATTTTCATCTTTTTGAATATATTGTAGATATGCGTCTTAACTGTACTCTCTGAAATAAACAGCTGGTCTGCTATCTCTGCATTGCTCCTGCCCTCGTAAATAAGCTCGACAAGCTCTTTTTCCCTCTCTGTCAGGTCATACTGCTCTCTAACCTTTTCGAGTCTTTCCTCAAGAGAAAATTCCTGCAGCTTATCTTCTTTGCTAAAATATGCCGGAACAAATGCGCGTCTGTAAACAAGATATATCATAACTATACCTATCACAAACCAGAATATAATTGTCAAATCCATCGGCTCCCTTATAAATTTACTGTTGCCCCAGTATACTGAAGTCTCACTCCAGAAGTATGAGCCGTAGTTCCATGTCAGCATAGCCGTAATTATAACCATATATATTGTCAGGTCTCTGTCTGAACGTTTGTACAAAGCTGCAACTATATACGAAAGACTGCCTATAAGCATCATAAGAACCAGCAATATATCAGATACAAGCAAAATCCATTTGATGGCATACATAAATTCTACACTGAATACGAGAGTCGATATGCACCATACCAAAGCATATGCTATAGCATATATTCTTGCTATTTTGTAATATCCTTCGAGTATGTTTTCTTCTGTAAGCCTTTGCTCAAGAGACAGCCACAACAGGAACAGCATGGCTATTATGCAGTCTCCAATTCTGATTAGCTCTATGTTGTCATACCCACCTATAAAATAGTCGGTATAATATATCAGCATATCATATATGCACATCACAAGGAGACATGTTGAAAACAAGAGCATTGCATTGTTGAGCTTTGTATTGCCCTTGCGCCTTGCCAGTATGCTCATTGTGAAGCTTGATATCCCAAGAAATATGGCTACAAGGTAGCACATAAGAATAATATGATTCATGTTTTAATTGTTACTCCTGTCAGATCAATTGATTTTAACAAAAGATATTGTAACATATTTATCTTGCTTTTTCCATAGTGCAAAAACGCCGATTTGTATAGTTTCTAATCACCCAGCACCTTGCCTATTGAATCATATATCACAAGATCCGCCTGGGAATCATATCCCGTCTTAGATTTGTTAATCAGAATCATATGACTTCCTCTGAAATATCTGATAAGGCCTGCTGCAGGATATACAACAAGAGAAGTTCCTCCTACAATCAGTGTATCGCAGGAAGCAATAGCATTTACCGCTCCATTTATCACATCCTCATCAAGTCCCTCCTCATAGAGCACTACATCTGGCTTGACAACTCCTCCGCATTTGCTGCATTTTGGAATCCCACATTCGCAGCTTGCTTCATTCATAACATAATCAAGGTCATAAAAGGCTCCGCAGTCCATGCAATAGTTTCTGAGTACAGAACCATGCAGCTCATAAACCCTGCGGCTGCCTGCCTTCTGATGAAGTCCGTCTATATTCTGGGTTACAATGCCTTTGAGTTTGCCTTCATCCTCCAGTCTGGCAAGCGCCAGATGTGCTTTGTTTGGTGCAGCGTCTGGATATATCAGGTTCTTTTTGTAATAATCAAAAAATGTCTCCATTTTATCTGTAAAAAAAGTATGGCTCAGCATTTGCTCAGGTGAATATCCGTATTCACTCATAGCGCTGTAAAGACCTTTTTCGGATCTGAAGTCCGGTATATTGCTTTCGGTTGACACTCCGGCTCCTCCAAAAAACACGACGCTGCTACTACTGTCAATTATATCTTTAACTCGTTTGTCCATATGATTATCCTCCTCGTATATATCCATTTTACACCCTATTTTATTTTCGTCAAATATATCTGTCCCTGCTTTGCAATTTGGGATATAATAGAGGTGTTGAAATGCTGAAAACGGAGATGATTTATGAAAAAACTTGTTATTGCAGGAGCAGGCCAGATGGGTATTTCTGTGTCACAGCTTCTGAACGAAACAAACATAAAGCTTATTGCTTTTGCTGATAATGATCCCGCCAAATTATCCGGTGGCGATATTCCAGTTGTTTCATTTGCTGATGCAGTCAACATGAAGCCCGATATAATCCTGATTGGGGTTTTAGATAATGATAGGGCTACCAGCATGAAGAAACAGTTTGAGTCCCTGGGTTACTCAGGTAAATACATTCTTTTGAGCGATATATATAACACTTATGATATGCGAAGTGGCGCTTTTCGCAGATTTATACCACGCCTCAGTAACATCCCCGGTGCCATCGCAGAGCTTGGAGTATATAGGGGTGATTTTTCCCTCGAGCTGCGCAGGCATTTCCCTGACAGACCCTTATATCTGTTTGACACCTTTGAGGGCTTCAATGAAGAGGATGTTAAAATCGAAGCAAAAGAAAGCTTCTCCAGGGCAAATCCAGAAGACTTTGCAGACACCTCTGCAGAATATGTGCTTAGCAGATTTGCAGACACCTCTGGTATAATCCTGAAAAAAGGATATTTCCCAGATACAGCTACGGGGCTTGAAAACGAAATGTTCGCATTTGTAAGCCTTGATGCAGATCTTTATACACCGACTCTTGCAGGCCTTGAATTTTTTTATCCAAGGCTGTCACAGGGCGGTGCCATACTGCTTCACGATTATGGCAGCATGAGATTCTCCGGCGTTTTCCAGGCTGTTTCAGACTTCGAAAAAAAACACGGACACCTGATGCTTGTTCCTCTGTGTGATCTGCACAAATCCTGCATCATAATTCACCCTTAACCCAAATACTGCAAAAGGAAAAGATTTATTCATGGCAAAAAAGAAAAGACGCAAAAGAAAACAAAAAAGCAAAAAGAAATATATATTTGCATTATTGCTGATGATATCGCTGCTGCTTGTTATCATATTTATGAAAGGCTGCTCATCATCACACAGCGACACCAGAATTGTAGGCTACCTTCCAACCTGGTATTATCAATGCTATACCGATATTGATTTTGCAGATCTTACGCATATCAATATAGCATTTGTGAATCCCGATTCTGATGGCAATATGAGCTGCAGCATCCCTGACGGTGAGCTTAAAAAAATAATCAAAAAAGCTCATCATCACAAGGTTAAGGTCATAGCTGCTCTTGGCGGAGGTGGCGGCTACAGGCATTATACTGATCTTACAGAAAACAAGTCCTTAATCAAAGACTTTGACAATAAAATCATGGACTATATAAAGGAATATGGCTTTGATGGCATTGACCTCAACATCGAAGGAGATGTAGAGCCTGAATTCTGGGCAAATTATGATATCTGGGTCAGGGATCTTGCGAAGAAATGCCACAAAAGCGGCCTCATTTTATCCTGTGCAGTAGCTTCATGGTTTGATAGCAGCATAGATGAAGAAACCCTGGAAAGGTTTGATTTCATATCTGTCATGGCATATGACAACAAAGGAAGCAATGAAAATCACTCTACATATGAATATGCGGAAAGCTGCCTTTCATACTTTGAAAACGAGAGAAATATCGACAGGGACAGGCTGGTACTCGGCATTCCGTTTTACGGCTACAGATATGATGAGAGCGGTAATTGTACAGGCAAGGTTGTAACATACAAAGAGGTTGCAACATATAACGAAGATTCAGAGTATGATGACGCAAGCGGTACATGCAGATACAACGGAATAAATACAGTAAGCAAAAAAGCTCTGCTTGGTGCAGATTACGGTGGCGTGATGGTATGGGCACTCGGACAGGACATGACAGGCAAAGCCTCTCTGCTTCGCGCTATAAGTGATACACTTGAAAAATAAAAGTTTTGTACGAAATATACCCCGGAAAATCAATAGATTCTCCGGGGTTTCTACCTGTCAGAACATACAGAGCTGGTCTGTTTCAGGCATACCGTCGAGCACTCCCATGGCTTTGAGGCTTTCGATATTTGTATTTGAAATCCTGGTTCTGTTTTTGAGCTCTTCTATGGTTTCAAACGGTCTTTTTTTGCATTCTTCTGCTATGGATTTTGCTGCGGTTTCGCCTATTCCCGAAACCGCCATAAACGGCAGCAGCACTCTGCCCTCGTGTTCATAAAACCTGGCACCGTCTGATGCGTCAAAGCTTATCGTCTCAAACTCATATCCTCTGCTGTACATTTCATATGCAACTTCAAGCACTGTCATTTCGTCTTCTTCTTTTTTGGTTGCATTTTTACCCTTTGCAAGTATATCATCTATCCTTGCAAGTATAGCTTTGGAGCCTTTTAATATGACTTCTGAATTAAAGTCTGCTATTTTGGTTGTAAAGTATGCTGCATAAAACGGCACAGGGTAGTAAACCTTAAACCATGCGATTCTGTATGACATCATAACATAGGCAACCGCATGGGCTCTCGGGAACATGTATTTAATACGCCGGCACGACTCTATGTACCAGTCCGGCACGTTGTTGTCCTTCATAAGCTGCACACGTTCATCTGTAACGCCCTTGCCTTTTCTTACTTTTTCCATGATATTAAAAGCCTCTTTGTTTGGCAGACCTTTTAATATGAGGTAGTTCATAATGTCGTCTCTGGTTGAAATGGCATCTTTGATGGTTGTATCGCCGTTTTTAATGAATTCCTGTGCATTGTTTATCCATACATCGGTACCGTGGGAGAATCCTGAAATTCGTACAAGATCACCGAATCTTGACGGCTTGGTATCATCAAGCATCTGTCTTGTGAATTTGGTGCCGAATTCGGGTATCCCAAAGCTGCCGTGAACAAATCTGTAATCGGGATCCTTGATGTCAAGTGCCTCGCAGTTTAGGAATATGCTGTTTACTTTTTCGTCCTTTAGCTTTACCTTTAGAGGATCCACTCCCGTCATATCCTGCAGATGTCTTATCATCGAAGGCACATCGTGGCCAAGTATATCAAGCTTGAGCAGGTTCTGGTCTATCTTGTGGTAATCAAAATGCGTTGTAACTATATCTGTAGTCGTATCGTTTGCCGGATGCTGCACAGGGCAGAATTCGTAAATCTCATGGTCGTCAGGAACAATTATTATTCCCCCCGGATGCTGGCCTGTTGTTCTCTTGACACCTGTACAATTTGCAGCAAGTCTTTCGACCTCAAATTTGTTTACATCAATATTTCTTTCGTCATAAAATTTCTTTACAAATCCAAAGGCTGTTTTTTCGGCTACAGTGCCTACTGTTCCTGCTTTGAATACGTTTTTCTCACCGAATATTTCTCCCACATATTTGTGAGCTGTTGCCTGGTATTCACCTGCAAAGTTAAGGTCTATATCAGGCTCCTTATCTCCTTCAAATCCAAGGAAGGTTTCAAAAGGAATAGTAAATCCAAGCTGATCCATAAGTGTGCCGCATTCAGGGCACAGTTTTTCGGGCATGTCAACTCCGCAGTCGTATTCGGCGTTATCTCCCCATTCAAGATGCTTGCATTTTGGGCATACATAATGAGGAGGCAGAGGGTTTACCTCTGTAATTCCTGCCATAGTAGCTGCAAAGGAAGAGCCTACCGAGCCTCTTGAGCCTACAAGGTAGCCATCCTCCAGCGATTTATTTACGAGCATCTGGGCAGATACATACATGACAGCATATCCATTCCCTATTATTGAATTCAGCTCTTTGTCAAGTCTTGCCTGTATTTTAGGATCAACATTATCGCCATAAACCTCGCGCAATTTCTTCTCGCATGCCCTGCGCAGAGTTTCTTCTGCACCGTCTATGTGAGGTGGGAATTTGCCTTTTGGTACAGGAAGTATCCCGTCATCAATCATGTCTGCTATGGCATTTGTATTGGTTATTACAACTTCTTTTGCTCTGTCCTCTCCAAGATATGAAAACTCTTCAAGCATCTCATCAGTAGTCCTGAAATACAGTCCCTCACCGCTTTCGGCATCTTTGTATCCCTGCCCCGCAAACAGTATATTTCTGTATATGGCATCCTCCGGGTTTGCATAATGGGAGTCTGTAGTTGCGCATACTTTTTTGCCAAGGCTGTCTGCTATTGAAATTATTCGTCTGTTGACATCCCTGAGTGCTTCATTGTCAGGAAATATTTTGACGTCCTCAACAAGATATCTGTTGTTTATGAGGGGCTGAATCTCAAGGTAATCATAAAACCCTGCTATCTCTCTGATTTCTTCATCTGATTTGCCCTGTTTAAATCCGCAGTATACCTCTCCTGCCTCGCAGGCTGCACCTATGATTATTCCTTCTCTATGCTTTTCAAGCACTGATCTTGGTATTCTCGGCCTTCTGTAAAAATATTCGAGGTGTGAAAGAGATACCAGCTTGTATATATTCTTCAGACCCTCCTGGGTCCTTGCAAGAAGTATGATATGATATGTGCCTCTTGCTTTGTAATCTATATTTCCTTCTTCGTCTATCAAACCGTCATCATCAAGAAGATATCCTTCCATTCCATATATTACTTTGATTTTATCACCTGCAGCTTTGGCCGCATCAGGGAATGACTGAACTACTCCATGGTCTGTTATGGCTATTGCCGGATGCCCCCATTTGATGGCCTGCTTTACTATTTCTCCTGCATCATTTAATCCATCCATCGCGCTCATCTTCGTATGAATATGAAGCTCTACACGTTTGCCGTCTTCTGAAGTGTCTTTTCTTTCTTTGATTTCTCCCTTTTCTATATCCTTTGCTTTTACTATGAGCGTAGCATCATACATATCCCACTCGGCCATGCCTCTGATTCTGGCAAAGGTTCCCGGTGGTAAATGCTCTGCCAGCTCTGCAGCTTTTTCATCAGGCACAAAGCACTTGACGCACATGCTTGTCCTCTTGTCGGTAATCAGTATGGTCACAAGCTTAAGGCCCTCTCTGATAGTCCTGTCGGAAAGTTTAAACACTATGCCCTCTATGGTAACCTCTCCGCTTTCCCGGGTCACTTCAAGCATAGGCATTGCCTCCGAGCGGATTGGCTTGCCCATAATCCTGTTGCCTTCTGCCACATCTATCTCTTTTGATTTCCTTCTGAAAGCTCCTTTATCTCTACCATACGAAGTCTTTTGCTGTACCTTCTGTTTTGGCCTTGAAGGTGCTTCCATGGCTTTTTTGGCAACCTCTGCTTCTATGCAGCATATCTCGTTTACGCTTTCTTCATATCTCTCCTGATGATTGAGAAAAGAAACAGTACAGTCTATTCCGAAATTATCCCTGAGAAGTCCTTCGAATACATGCCCCAGCTCTTTGTTGAGCTGCTCGCACATAGTCTGCCCTACTGCAAATATATTCAATATATCATCTGACAAATCAAATTCATCAGTAACTATGGTTTTGGTCATGCCATGATATTTGCCATTAACTATAGCTATCATATGTTCTATGAAATGCCTGATTATTTCTTCTCTTGTCTGAATTACACTGTCATATCTAAAGCTTAATTTAACGCCTTTTAGTGCAGGCACTTCATTTTTGACTATGGCTTCAATTTTGAGCACATCTTCATAAGGCGCAACGAAATTAGCCCTTATGTCTATGGTAAGTATTCCTGTTTCTTTAGACATAACGGCTCTTTCTATTGAAAATGTATATTCACTTTTGGGATGTCTCCCCAGTTTCTCCCAGCTGATGCTGTTTTCAATAAGGTTTTTCATAGATAAAATCCTTTCAGTTGTCGTAGCTATTAGCCTTGAAATTCGATGTTTTTGTATAGTCTCATGTCAACCAAGGCACGCCTCACTTCAAAGGGCATGCCTTTTTCACATTTGTGCAAACGAAAGGATGAGATAGACTAAAAATGGCTGAAAGGAATCCTTTTGTCACATTAATTTTTCGTGCTTCTCACCTGCTCGGCAATAACTCTAATTAATTTCCCTCCATCCAGTGGTTTTGTAATATGCGCGTTCATACCTGCTTTTTTTGTAGCAATTCTATCCTCTACAAAAGCGTTGGCAGTCATAGCAATGATAGGAATAGTCTTGGCGTCTACCCTTTGCATAGCGCGAATTTTTCCGGTAGCCTCGTATCCGTCCATCACAGGCATCATCAGATCCATGAGGATGGCAGATATTTCTCCGGGCTTTGATGCCGCAAATGCACAGACTGCCTCCTCACCATTATGTGCCACAATAACATTCGCACCGAATCCGCTCAGCAGGAACTGTGCAATTTCAAGGTTTATGTCGTTGTCTTCAGCTAAGATAACCGTCTCTCCAGCGATAGAGAATGAATCAACATCCTCCTGAACCACATCCACATGTTCAGAGAAATCCACCTCAAATGGGATCTGAATGGTAAATGTCGTGCCGACATCCTTTTTGCTTTCGCAGGTAATTGTACCGCCCAGCTTCTCGGCAAGGCTCTTGGCAATAGAAAGTCCCAGTCCTGTGCCACCGTATTGGGTGCGTGCCGAGACATTCTCCTGCTGAAATGGTTCGAAAAGATGCTTCTGAAATTCTTCGCTCATGCCTATGCCTGTATCACGAACCACCGTTTCAAGCACAACGGTTTTGCCGTCAAATGAGACTTCGTGGCAGGTAACATAAACTTTCCCATGGGGACGATTGTACTTGATTGCATTACCCAGAATATTCAGCAAAAGGCGCTTAAAATGTATCGGGCTGCCGACAAGTCCCTTGTGCTGCATGTTGCAGTCTTCAATGATTTCAATGGTCTGCTCTTCAGCCATTTTTTCTATAACTGTGAATACCTCGGAGGATATACCTGCAAGATTGAACGGAACGTGCTCCAGCGTCACCTCTCCGGATTCAAGCTTGCTCATATCAAGCACCTCATTGATCAGCTCCAGCAATATGTTCGAGGATTCACGCACCTTGCGCCGGCATTCTCTCACTTTTTCAAGGTTATCGCCATAATAATCCGCCATATCCAGCATTCCTCTGATACCGTTAAGAGGAGTGCGAATGTCATGGCTCATACGCAGCAGGAATTCGGTCTTAGCCTTATTGGCTCTCTCTGCTTCCTCAGCAGCAGCTTTGAGCTGCTCCTGATACGCCTGCTCAAGCTCCTGTCGCTTCTTTTCTTCTTCCAGATGCTCACGAATGATGGAATCAACATTTTGAAAACCGGCAATATGATGAACCCCGTCCTTCATAAGGCTAAGGCTAAACTGATAGTAAATGGTCCGCCCGTTTATCAGCATGCGGTAGTTGCCTGTATATTCCTCCTGAGCTGCAAAGATCTCTCGCAGGTGAGCTGAGCTCAGTATATGCCGCAGCATCTCTCTATCGTCTGGATGCACCATCTCATCGATCCATGCGTTTAAAAGCGAGTCGCGAGGAAACTCGGTATCCATAACATCATCGAGCCTGTTGCCGGCGTACTCGTCCTCCAGCTTTAGAATCTTCGCCGTTCCTTTTTCCAGATTCACCAGATAGACATTCTTAAAATTACGTGCCAGTGTATCGGATATCATCAGCTGCTCCTGAATCTGTTCCCTGTAACGCAGCTCTTTTAGCTTTTCCTCTGTAATATCCCTTGCACCATAGATGGCAGATATGACGCGTCCTGCCTCATCGCGCTTCTTGGCAATAAACCTCGATTCAAACCATTTGCCGTAAGGCGCTCTATATTCTGTCACCAGTGTTGTATCACTGCCAAGACGTTCAGAAACGGTCGCCAGATTGATAAACTCACGCATTTTGTCGATATCGTCCGGATGCATATAAAAGTTGAGCACATCCTCCATGACCTCATCGAAGTTGCCCTGGTCTTTGCCTCCCACGACAGTCTTCATTGGTGAGTTTGTCTGGATGATTTTAAAGCTGTGGCTTATAAGGTTGGCCTCCATTATGGTTGTATAGATTGTGGAAAGCGCATTAATCATCTCCGCATGTTCTGCCGTCTGCTGCATGGCATAATCGCGCTCAGCCTCTTCATCGATACATTTTGCCATGCAAATGGCGGCAATCTTATCATCGGAGCATTCTGTGCAGATTATGTGTGTTTCCATATAGTGCACCTTGCCGTCATCGCCATTTTGCGGATGACGCAGGGTAAGCTCTTTTTTTCCATGACAAAAAGCGTCAATGGCCGCTTCTTTATTAAACAGCGCCACAAATGCCTCTGCTGCCTCGGGATCGGGTATCGTCGATGCTCCAACGCAAACAAGTTTTTCAATCGTGCCCGAATATTCAGCAGTCCTGTTCAGAAAGTTGTCATATTCGAGCATTTCATAGTGGTCATTTGTATAGTCTATGCTGATAACCAACGGGTAAACTATACCTATTGCTTTGGCATAATCTCTAATCCTAAGATTGCGCTGTTTCTCCGCCTCATAAGCATTAAGCAGCGTTTCCTGCTCTTCCTGCTGTTTGAATCCTATGAAAATATTTTCCTTGATATCACAGACAATGCAGGCGCAGTAGCCTTTCTTCTCCGTAGGATAGGCCTCCACATGCAGATATCTCCCAATCTCTTCGGAAATATCGTTAATGCTGACACTCTTACCCAAATAAGCTGCCTCGTAATAGAATTCAAGCCATTTACGATCAGCGTCCGGAAAAATGTCTAAAAAACGATGACCAATCAGCTGATCAAGCGTTTTGCCTTCGAGCTGTGCCAGCTCTTCGTTGGCATGAATAAATGTCCAGTCAACCGGCTGGCCCTCATCATTTAGCTCAACCCGAATTGTACAGTAACCATGAGTTCTGTTTTTACCGATATTTGCGTTCGGTATGCAGCTTCTCTCTTTCTTTTCCTGATTCATCTCTCACACTCTCACATATATATTTTTTATCTTCTCTCACACACTCTCGCGTGATATTTATTTTCAATTCACATTCCTGTAAAGCGTCTTTCCATTATCATTTGGAGTGATTCTGGAGTAGTCTCCGTTCATTTTACCTTTTCCTAACTTGCTAGTACAAGCCTCATCATAATACCAGGTGCCCGGAAAATCGTATCCTTTGTCATCTGCCGGCAAATTCGCAAGAGTAATCTTCTTAAGCTTCGGTGTGTTCTTAAAGGTATCATAACTTGTTTTACGCAAATCAACATTCGACATATCAATCTCTTCCAGATTTGTAAATCCTGCGAAAAAGTTACTTGCGTCTCCGCCACTTAAGGAACTGCCACTCTGAAATACAATCTTTTTTACCTTATTCTTATCAATATCCTTCCATGTATTACTACTCGTTACATCCTTGTTTGCAATATAAAACGTATCATCATACAGACCTTGCGTAGCATAAGAAATATTTCCTGTCGATAAAGTAAACTCAATCACAGCTTTATTATCAGCCTCATTAAAATAGACCTTTGCAGAGCCATTTGCCGCAGGCTCACCAATGACTGTTGCCGGAAAATCAACTGATGACTGCCAATGATCAACCTTCTGATTGAGAGCAATCGTTTCGGCTTTGGTCTCCTCGTCACTGGCAGCTCTAACCATCACCTTTGCATATGCCGACCGGATATTGGCTATATCCGTCGCTTCTCTTGCCTTCTCAAGCTGCCCTGCAAAAACTGGTATTGATATCGCTACCAGAATTCCGATGATAGCTACAACAACCAGAAGTTCTATGATGGTAAACCCGGCACTATGTCTTACTGTATTCCTGTTTATATTCTTCTCCATAATAGCTTATATACTCCCTTTTTGTATAGTGTTAAATTCTTCGTCAACAAACCTGCCCGGCTTCTTTGCTATGATCAGGCATCTGACCCTCTATGCTATCTGCCAAAAAAGCTGTCTGCTTCTGCTCTCCATTCAAGCTCCTCTTTGCTGTCTGTGTCATCTAAAACTATTCCGTGTACTCTCTTGTCATGAGTGTTTGCAACAACCGTTACAAATGTGGTATATCCGGTTGCCTTAACCTCACCTGTTTCCTCAGAAATGAGATCAACATGAATTGTAATGCTCGTCCTGCCGCATCTTACCAGTGTGCTGCAATAGCTGATTATTTCACCGGGCTCAACCGATTTGTTGAACTCAAATTTGTGGCAGTTTTTGAACAGCAGTCCGTGTCTGTCTCCCGTTTCAGCTGCCGCTGCTATGAATGAGGCTTCAACCATCCATTCTATACCTCTGCCTGCATACAGGTTTTGGTGATGATTAAGATCATCCATTTTTATCATATGTGATGCTCTATAGGTTCTCATATTCTCCAACCATCCTTGCTGTTTCTTCTACTATATCCTTTTCACTTACTTTTTTGAGTATTTCTCCTCTGCAAAATATCAAAGCTTCTCCTTTGCCGCATGCAACTCCTATATCTGCCTCTCTTGCTTCTCCCGGCCCGTTTACTGCGCAGCCCATAACTGCCACTTTGAGTTTTTTGCCACCCTTCCTGCTCTCTTCAATTACGGAAAGCCTTGCTTCTATTTCAGAGGCGATTTTTTCAAGATCAACCTCTGTCCTTCCACATGTCGGGCATGATACGATTTCGATTGCGCCCTCTCTTAAATCAAGCGCCTTGAGGATTTCCTTTGCAGCAACAACCTCACGAACAGGATCTGCCGTAAGAGAAACTCTCATGGTATTACCTATACCGTCAAGGAGCAAGGAGCCTATTCCTATTGATGATTTAATGATTCCGCTGCTCACAGTACCTGCTTCTGTCACACCTATATGCAGAGGATATTCTGATTTGCTGTCTGCAATGCGATAAGCTTCATTGTTCATCTTCACATCAGAGGCCTTAAGGGAAAGGACGATGTCACCAAACCCCAGCTGCTCTAAGATTTGAGCGTTTTTGAGTGCACTTTCTGCAAGGGCACCGGCACATATACCGCCATATTTTGCAAGTATTTCTTTTTCGAGAGAGCCAGAGTTTACGCCTACCCTGATAGGGATTTTAGCTTTGATACAGGCATCTGCAACCTGTTTTACTCTGTCAATATCCCCTATATTCCCCGGATTGATTCTTATCTTGTCTGCTCCTGCATTCACTGCCGCAAGGGCAAGTGTATAATCAAAATGTATATCCGCAACCAGAGGCGCATCGATTTTTTTTCTTATTTTAGCAAAGCCCTCTGCTGCTTCCTTTGTATTTACAGTAATCCGTATTATATCGCATCCTGCATCTATAAGGCGGCGACACTGTGCTATAGTTGCCTCAGCATCCGCCGTTTTAGTATTTGTCATCGACTGTATTGAAACAGGGGCATTCCCGCCTATTTCAACACCTCCACATGTCACTTTGTTTTTCATCAGGATATTATCCTTCCTATATCGTTAAATGTCACATAAATCATCAATGCAAAAAGCAATATGAGTCCTGCAAAATGAAATTTGTTTTCCATTTCATCTGTAACAGCTTTCCCTGTTATCTTCCTTATAATCAGGAAGAGCACTCTGCCTCCGTCAAGGGCAGGAAACGGCAGCAGGTTCATTATCGCAAGGTTTAACGATATCAGAGCCGTCAGGTATGCAACATATATAAATCCCAGCTTGGACGTCTGATTTACAACTGTCACAATGCCTACAGGTCCTGAAAGTTCTTTGACAGATACATCACCTGTAAACAGCTGCCCTATGACTTTAATCATCGTAACTCCCATAGACCATGTGCCCTTAGCACCGTTTGTTATTGCTTTTACCGGTCCATGAACAACCTTTGTTGTTATCCCGAGCTTGTTTCTTTTTTCTGTCTTGTCGTAATAGACAGCTGCAGTAACATCCTGCTCACTGCCGTTTCTGTCTATTGTCAATGTTATTTCTTTGTTTTTTGTTTCAGAAATGGCTGCTGTAATCTCATCCCAGGTTTCTACAGGAGCATTGTCTATTGCAACTATAACATCGCCGGGCTCAAGCCCTGCAGCCTCTGCCGGCATGCCCTCTACAACGGTTCCTACAGTCGTAGTTGCCGTCCCTGATACAAATGCTATTATTATCATTATAACCAGCGCAAGGAGTGCATTCATTGCCGCTCCTGCAACAAAAACAAAGAATTTCTGCCATCCGTTCTTTTTGTTCAGTGCACGCTCATCTTCCGAATCCTCGTCCTCGCCCTCCATTGCACAATATCCTCCTATAGGTATTATGCGCAGTGCATAGAGAGTTTCTTTGCCCTGTTTTTTGAATATTGCAGGACCCATGCCGAGAGCGAATTCATTTACCTTGACGTTGCAAAGCTTTGCAGCTATAAAGTGTCCGAACTCGTGGATAAATATAAGCAGCAGAAATATTACGATTGCATAAATAACTGTCATCTTGTTACCCCTGTAAAATATTTATTACGGCTTCTCTTGCCGCTTTGTCTATCTCCAATATGCCTTCTAAATCCATATTATACTCAGGATTGTGTTGATTAAGCACTTCCTCCAGTGTATTTTGTATGTCGGTGAATTTAATTTTGTTTTGTAAAAAGAGGCTGACCAGAACTTCGTTGGCTCCATTAAGCACAACAGGATAGCTGCCGCCCTCTCTGAGTGCGTCATATGCAAATCTGATGCACTTGAATACATCCATATCCGGTTTCTCAAATGTAAGCTGCCCGGTTTCAAACAAATCAAGAGAAGGAAAATCAAACCCGAGCCTGTCTGGATATGAAAAAGCATAACTTATCGGCACTCTCATGTCGGGAAGCCCAAGCTGCGCCAGAACCGAGGTGTCCTCAAATTCAACCATTGAATGAACTATACTCTGAGGATGCACCAGCACCTGTATCTGCTCCGGTGAAACATCAAAGAGCCATCTGGCCTCAATCACTTCAAAGCCCTTGTTCATCATTGTAGCAGAGTCAATTGTGATTTTGCTCCCCATATTCCATCTGGGATGATTTAAGGCCTGCTCCAGCGTAACGCTTTGAAGCTGCTGCGCAGTATATCCTCTGAATGGTCCGCCTGATGCTGTCAAAAGAATTCTTTTGATTCTGTTGTTTGCATTTCCCTGCAGGCACTGAAATATGGCGCTGTGCTCACTGTCTACAGGCAGGATTTTAACGCCCTGCTGTGATGCTTCAGACATTATGAGCTCTCCGCCGGTTACAAGGGTTTCCTTGTTGGCAAGAGCTATGTCCCTGCCCGCTTTGATTGCATGGTATGTCGGCACAAGCCCGGATATACCAAGAAGCGAGTTCAATACCATATCACAGTCGCAGGAGGCTGCTGCAGTAAGACCCTCAAGGCCATACATTATCTCAGTGCCTGGAAATTCATCTGCAAGTCTGTCCCTGTCTTCTTTCCTGCCTACCGCTGCAATTTCAGGAGAGAATTTTTTTATCTGCTCCCGGATGGTTTCAATGCTGCTGCTGCATGTAAGTGCAACAGCCTTAAATTTATCAGGGTTTCTCTCAATTATATCGAGGGCCTGTGTCCCTATGGAGCCTGTAGAGCCAAGTATCGCTATTTTTTTCATCTGTCTACACCTGCATAATAACAAGAATTATATAATAATAAACCATAGGGCCTGTAAAAAGCACACTGTCAAATCTGTCCATAATACCGCCATGTCCAGGTATCAGGTTGCCATAATCCTTGATGCCCATTTTTCTTTTGAATATAGAGGCTGTCAGGTCACCAAACTGTGAGATTGCCCCGCCTAAGATACCGATTATGATGCAGTGCAGCATCAGCTCCCTTGCAAATATCAGGCTGAACACAAGGCAAAGCACTACACTTCCGAGCATGCCGCCAATTGATCCTTCTATACTTTTTTTTGGGCTTATCTTAGGGCACAGCTTATGTCTGCCAAGTGTAACTCCTGCAAAGTATGCAAATATATCTGTACCGAAGGCTGTAATAAATACAAGCCATACAAGTATGCCACAATCACCGAGCTGATCTATCATTGTAATGTGGAATGAAAAAAATACTACATAAAAAAGTCCTGTAAGCGTAACTATCCCGTCTTCAAGCTTTCTCTCTTCGATCCTGAAAAGATAAAGAAGCGAGGCTATAACGCAGGCAAAGAACCATACCATAAACCAGTGATAATCGAGGTCTGCTCCGAGATGTCCACCGCATGCCACCAGATTTATAACATACAGAAGCACCGCTCCTCCTATGCCTATTGGAAGACTCGGATGTATGTCCATCGCTTCAAAGCCCCTGTAAAATTCGTAAATTGCCATTATTCCTATTGCAAGGCAGCAGATCCACAGGATCCATCCGCCAAAATATATTACAAGCAGAAGCGGCAACATTGCCATTCCTGCAAGGATTCTCGTTTTCATTTATCTACCTCCGAAACGTCTGTCTCTATGCTGAAATTCTTCAAGACATTTTTCGTATTCCTCCGGTGTGAAATCAGGCCACAGCACATCAGTAAAAACAAATTCACTGTATGCCGCCTGCCACAGCAAAAAGTTTGAAAGCCTCTGCTCTCCGCTGGTTCTGATTACAACATCAGGATCGGGAACATCATACAGCCCGGTATAAAGCTGTGAAGAAATTTCATCCTGATCTATATCTTCCGGAAGAATCTGTCCCTGCTTCACTTTTGAAGCAAGAGTCTTCACTGCCCTCGCAATTTCCTCTCTGCCGCCATAATTAAGCGCTATATTGAACTGAAGTCCCGTATTTGACGATGTGAGCTCCAGAGCTTTTTCAAGCCTGCCTCTGGCATCTGCCGGAAGCTTCGAATAATCTCCCAGAATTTTAATTCTTACATTGTTCTGATGAAGCTCTCTGAGATCTTTGTCAATATATATCACAAGCAGTCTGAAAATCCCTGAAACCTCCTCTATGGAACGCTTCCAGTTCTCTGTTGAAAAGGCATATACCGTAAGATGCTCAATTCCAAGGTCTGATGAATGTCTTACGATTTCTTTCATGGATTTCATCCCTGCATTATGCCCTGCAAACCGGGGCAGGTTTTTTTGTTTGGCCCATCTGCCATTTCCATCCATTATGATAGCGACATGGCGAGGCATACGTGTTCTGTCAAGCATATTTACCTCATGCAAGTAGTGTGGCCGTTTGCACGAGCCACACTACAGGTTTTTTAAACTTCCATGATTTCTTTTTCTTTTTTGCCTACGATTTCGTCAATCTCTTTAACAGCCTTGTCGATTTTTTTCTGAACATCTTCAAGCTCTGCCTTGAGATCGTCTTCTGTAAGCTCTCCTGCTTTTTCCTGTTTTTTGAGCTCATCGTTTGCTTCTCTTCTGAGATTTCTTACTGCGACTTTGTCTTCTTCGCCCATCTTCTTTACAGTTTTTGTGATTTCCTTACGACGCTCTTCTGTAAGAGGCGGAATCACAAGTCTGATTGTTTTGCCGTCGTTTGATGGATTGAATCCGAGATTTGCTGCCATTATCGCTTTTTCGATGTCTTTGACTGTTGATGGGTCAAAAGGAATTACTGCGATTGTCCTTGGATCCGGTGCTGAAATATTGGCTATATTTTTGATAGGCATTGTGCTGCCATAACACTCTGCCTGCACCTGATCAAGTAATGCAGGATTTGCTCTGCCTGCTCTGACTGAGTTTAATTTCTCTTTTAAAACCTCTATGCTTTTGCTTATTTTTTCTTCAAGGTTCTTTTGTACATCTACACTCATATTTTACCTCCGACTATTTGTTATTCTACAAGTGTTCCTATTGTTTCTCCATATATAGCTTTGAGCACATTGCCTTTGTCAGCAATACCAAATACGTGAATTTTGATATTATTGTCCATACAAAGTGACGCTGCTGTTGAATCCATAACTTTGAGTTCTTTTTCGAGTACATCCTTGTGTGTAAGTCTGTCGAATTTGACTGCATCCGGGTTTGTCTCAGGATCATCTGAGTAAACCGCATCGACTTTTTTGGCAAGGAGTATTACCTCTGCCTCAATCTCAGCCGCTCTAAGAGCCGCTGCTGTATCTGTCGAAAAGAATGGATTGCCTGTTCCTGCTCCGAAAATTACTACATTGCCGTCTTCAAGCTCCTTAATGGCTCTTCTTCTGACATAAGGCTCTGCAATCTGTATCATCTCTATCGCTGTCTGTACTCTTGCTTTGAGGCCGACTCTCTCAAATGCATCCTGCAGTGCCATGGCATTAATTACAGTTGCCAGCATCCCCATATAGTCTGCTGTGGCTCTGTCCATGCTTGCGCTGGTTCTGCCTCTCCAGAAGTTGCCTCCTCCAACAACTACAGCAACCTGAACACCAAGATCGTGGACTTCTTTGATCTGCTCTGCAACTGTCTGCAGCATATCATCATTAAGACCTGTCTTGTCTGCTCCTGCTAATGCCTCGCCGCTGATTTTCAAAAGTACCCGTTTGTATTTAGGTTCCATCATAATTCTCCTTTGCTAAAAAATAAAGGACACATCGTGTGCCCCCTAATTATATCATATATACATTCCCAGTTCCAATATATATTTCCCTGCTCAGAATATTTCTTCACTACAAGCTACTAGTTATATAACCAGATTCACAAGGCCTATCACAAAACCTATCAGAGCGCCAAGATTGACAACAGCCTGCAGCTCTTTTTTCATCACAGAAAGCACCAGTGTTTCAAACTCTCTGACATCCATCCGGTTTATTTTTTCTTCAACAACAGCAGCTACATCTATTTCAGATATAACTCTGGAAATACCTTTATCAAATAATTTACCTATCGCCGCATCCAGATCAAAGCCAAGCTCTGATGCCTCCTGCTCCAGCGTGCGGTTTCCTGCTGCTTCTATTTCCTCTCTTATCTTAAGTTTAAGATAAGCTTTCCCCTCTTTTTCAAGATACTCTGTCATTTTCTGCTCAACCGGCTGTGCAAATGAAGCTATCATTTCCCTGTTTACAAACATTGCGAGCATGGTATCTTTTGTTTTTTCCTCAAGAGCATCACAGGCCTTTTCTAACAATGCCTCTTTGATATCCGCATTATTTATTCCTTCTATCAGCTTCTGCGAAACAAGCTCTGTGATGCACTCTGCCGCATCCTCATCTACGATATCTGATACTTTAATCCTGCCTATATCAGGCATTTTAACACTCCCGCAAACAGCTTCTCTGATGTCATCTGTCGAAAACAGACTTCCTGCAACAGCTGCCGCACATGCTTTTGCGATTCTTGTTTTGTTTTTGGGTATCACACCTGGTGTAAAAGGCAGTGTTTTGCTTCCTATCTTAACAGCCTTATATGGTCTGAAAAGCATTTTAACCGCTATGTAATTTGTGCTGTAACCTATAAGCGCTGCTAAAAGCAACGTCAATACTGTATGCAATATCTGCATTTATCCATTCATCCTTCCCATTTTATAGCCTTCAAGGTCAAGAGCAACAAACTTAAAGCCTGCCGCCTTGCCTGCCTTATCTATTTCCTTAAATCTGCTTATATCCCATTCTGATGGCAGCATCTCTATTCTGACTACATCTCCGTGGTGTCTTGCTCTTACCTGCGTGAATCCCATCTGTTTCAGTGCACATTCTACTTTATATACAGCTTCAAGCTTTGCCTCAGTTATTTCTTCTCCATACGGAATCCTCGATGCAAGGCATGCAAATGCCGGTTTGTCCCATATATTTATGCCACGTTCCTTAAGTGCCTGCCTTATCTCTGGTTTTGTAAGTCCTGCGTCCTTTAGCGGGCTCCATATTCCAAGCTCCGCAAGCGCCTTGATACCAGGCCTGTAGTCTGACATATCATCAAGGTTGGTGCCGTCTGCCAGATTTTCAGCCGATTTTATCAGCTCTGAAAATATTTTTTTCTTGCAATGATAACATCTGTCTTTTGGATTGTCTCTCAAAGCATCCATAACGGGCACTTCTATGATTTTGTGCCTTATTCCAAGTTTTTTGCAAAGATTAACTGCATATTCAGTTTCATCAGGAGCGAAGTTTGCAGCCACACCTGTAACTGCACTCACTTTATCTCCAAGCACCTCTTTTGCAAAGTAAACAAGAAATACGCTGTCAACTCCTCCTGACAGCGCAACAGTTATACTTCCTTTGTCAAGTAAATTTTCTCTCAGCATCCCAAGCTTATCTTCAAGCAAATTTCTCTCCTCCTAATGTATCCTACTCACAGCAGGTTTTCATGGCTTCGAGGGTTCTGGCAATCAGATCATCAAGCTCCCAGCCAAGCATTTGTGCACCATTTCGTATCACTTCTCTGTCACAGCCTGCTGCAAATTTTTTGTCTTTGAATTTCTTTTTTACTGATTTTAGTTCCATATCCTGAACTGATTTCGATGGTCTCATAAGTGCTGCAGCGCCGATAAGTCCCGTAAGCTCATCTGTTGCAAAAAGTATCTTTTCCATTTCATGCGCTGGCTCAACATTCGCTCCTGTAAGCCCCCATCCGTGAGAAATAACTGCATTAATAAAGCGCTCTTCAAGACCTGCGTCCTTTAGAATGTCTACTGCCTTAACGCAGTGCTGTTCAGGATATTCCTCAAAATCTATATCATGAAGCAGTCCAACCATACCCCAGAATTCAACCTCATCGCCATAACCAAGCTCCTGTGCGAAATATCTCATAACGCCTTCTACGGTTTGTCCATGCTTTATGTGAAATTCTTCTTTGTTGTGTTGTTTCAGTAATTCAAAAGCTTCTTCTCTATTCATATGTTTCTCCTCTCTGTTCATCAATTATATTTTATTACTTGTCAGCAGCATTTTCAATGGCTTTCTTTTATACTGATAACCTGCCCGGAATTCTCACTGATATCGGACAATGGTGGGGAACAGATGCGGCAGAAAGAAAAGAAGTTCAGATTGATATCGTCGGGCAGCTCGCAGAACCCGGAGAATATATCATAGGTTCATGCAAGTATATAAGCAGCCCTATCGGCGTTGATGAGTTTAACCTTCTAAAAAAATATGCTCAGGTTTTCGGGAAAGGAAAGACGTATTATTACTACATTTTCTCAAAAGACGGATTTACAAAGGGGCTTGAGGAACTCGCAGAACAAGATGAAGTCAAGCTTCTCACGCTGAATGATATGTATAGAAAGCACTAATTATAAATTTGAATATGATACAGGTAAATTGTCAAACTAAGGCAACATGAACTACTCGGCAACAAGCTGCCGAATAGTTCAATATTCTTTCGATTTTTGAATTTACAGCTTCATCGTAAGTCCGACTCTCTGCTTGTCATGGTCTATTGATATTATCTTAACCTTAACGGTATCTCCTACCGAAACAGCGTCCATAGGGTGCTTGATAAACTTATCGCTTATCTGCGATATATGCACAAGCCCGTCATTTTTAACCCCTATATCAACAAACGCTCCGAAGTCAACCACGTTTCTGACCGTACCTGTAAGCTCCATATCTACTTTGAGATCCTCAAAGCTCCTGACATCATTTCTGAATATTACTGCCGGGGCTTCATCTCTTGGGTCTCTGCCCGGTTTTTTGATTTCATCAATAATATCCTTAATCGTCGGTATTCCTATCCCAACATCCTCAGCCAGCTTCTCTATACTCTTGCCAAGCCCCGCATTGAGATTCTTGAGTGCATCAAACCCCTTGGCTCTGCCTGCTACAGCAGGATATGCAGCACATATTCTCTCATCAATGTCCTTGACCCCGCCCTTTGAAATCTCAGCCTTATCTATATGCAGCTTGTCTAACATAGCCTCTGCAGCCTCATATGATTCGGGATGTACAGAAGTTGCATCAAGAGGGTTGTCCCCCTTGGAAATCCTGCAAAATCCCGCACACTGAGTAAATGCCTTAGGTCCCAGCTTTGAAACCTTGAGAAGCTGTTTGCGGTCGGTGAACGCTCCATTTTCTTCTCTGTATGCAACGATATTCTTTGCGATACCCATATTGATGCCCGCAATATATGAAAGCAGCGACGGTGAAGCTGTATTAAGGTCAACACCTACTCTGTTAACGCAGTCCTCCACAACATTCCCAAGAGCAGTTTCAAGCATTCCCTGATTTATATCGTGCTGATACTGCCCTACACCTATGTGCTTTGGCGATATTTTTACAAGCTCTGCAAGAGGATCCTGAAGTCTCCTGCCAAGGGACATAGCGCCTCTCGTGGTTACATCAAGGTCAGGATATTCCTCTGCTGCAAGCTTGGATGCAGAGTATACCGATGCACCTGCTTCATTTACTATAGTATACTGAACATCAAACTTGTTTTTCTTCAGGAAGTTTGCTACTACTTCTTCAGTTTCTCTTGAAGCTGTACCGTTGCCTATTACTATTACATTAATCCGGTATTTTTCAATCAGCTTCTTAAGCACAGCCTCTGTTCCCGCCACATCGTTTTTAGGCTGTGTGGGATATATAGTCGTATAAGCTAACAGCTTGCCTGTCTGATTGAGTACAGCAACCTTACAGCCTGTCCTGTATCCCGGGTCTATGGCTATGATCCTTGCGCCGTTTACAGGCGGCACCATAAGCAGCTTTTCTGTATTCTTTGCAAATACCTTTACAGCCTCCTCCTCCGCTCTTTCGGTAAGCATGCTTCTTGCTTCTCTTTCGATAGACGGAGCTATAAGGCGCTTGTAGGCATCCGCTATTGTGGCCTCCAGCAGCTCTGTAAATATACTGTTTTCATTGGTTATGACCATATCTCTTATCATTTTGAGGACCTTGTCAACATCAAGCTCCACCTTGACTTTGAGTTTTTCTTCTTTTTCGCCTCTGTTTATTGCAAGTACTCTGTGGTTTGGTATTTTAGATACAGCCTCGCTGTATTCGTAATACGTTTCGTATACTGATTTTTCTTCCGGGTCTGCAGCTGTCGAAACCATAACGGCTGATGAGAATGTATAATCTCTGACTGCTGCTGTGATTTCAGGATCATCTGAAATCATCTCGGCTATGATGTCGCAGGCTCCTGCTATAGCTTTATCCGCAGACTCAACGCCTTTTTCCTCATTAACAAACTCTGCAGCAAGCTCAGATACACTGCCTGCCTCATGCTTTTGCTCCCAAAAGATCATTGCCAGCGGTTCCAGGCCTTTTTCTTTGGCTTTAGATGCTCTTGTGGATTTTTTCTGTTTGAAAGGCTTATAAAGATCTTCAACTCTCTGCAGCACCTCAGCTTTCAGAATTTCCTCTCTGAGTTCATCGGTAAGCTTGCCCTGCTCGTCTATGAGACGGATTACCTCTTCTTTGCGCTCCTCAAGGCCTCTGAGATATGCAAGTCTTGTATCAAGCTCTCTTAATATATCATCGGAAAGTCCGCCTGTTGCTTCTTTACGGTATCTTGCAATAAAAGGAATTGTATTGCCCTCGTCTATAAGCTGCATGGTTTTTTCAACCTGTGATGTTTTTAGCTTAAACTCTGCTGCCAGCCTCTCAATTATATTCATACTACTATATGTTCCTTTCGTTTTTATTCTCTTTATTTTACAGAAACCAACGACTATTAACAAGCCGTTTCAGCAAAATAACAAAAATTGCATGTGATTCCTTACAATCTTAATTTCTCTACATCTCTACGATGATTGCAAAGGCAGAAAGTGTAGCTATCGATATCACAGTAGTAAGTAATACGCCTTTGGTTGCAAATCCCACATCCCCGTCATACTGCTCCGAATAAATTGTAGTGCATGCCGCAACAGGCATTGCCATTTCAAGAACTATAATCTTGGCAAACAGCGACATTTCTCCGAATATCAGAGACATGGCCGCAAAGAATATCACAGGCATTGCGAGAAGCTTGAGCACTGAAAGCACATACAGCCTGATATCACCTATCATCTCCCTGAAGCGTATCCTGCCAAGCTGAAATCCCACAACAAACATAGCCAATGGAGTTGTTGCAGAGCCTATTTTGTCAAGGGGCATATATATAACATCAGGGAGCTGTACACCGAGTACAAATAAACCTATACCTATCACAATAGATGCAAATCCGGGAGTAAGGAAATGTTTAATGCTAAGACCTATATGACTGCCTGTCGATTTCTCGATGAGTATAAGGCCTGCCGTAAATATGAATATATCGCCTATAGCATCAAGCAATGCAGCATAAAATGTACCTTCCTGCCCATAAAGCACAGTACATACGGGTATCCCCATAAATCCCGTGTTCCCAAACATAAGCATGAACGTGATAAGATACGCTTTGGATTTATCTATCTTCATTGCTTTGCATGTTCCTTTTGCAAACATATATGCTATAACCATAGCAAAAACCATAGCTATCGCTATATATCCCATATTAATAACCAACTTCATTGAAAAAGTCATCTGAAGTGAACATACAATTAAACATGGCCATGTCAGGTTTACAACCAGTGAGGACACGCCTTTGCACTGGTGTTCATCAATTATGTTTTTCTTTGAGATAATATATCCGGGTATTATCATCAGAAACAGCTTGACAAGTGATAATATTATTTCCGTAGTCGCCATTTCATTCCTCCCTGTTCTGTATAAATTCAGTTCGCTTCATATGTAGTTGTCTGACTGTTTTGCATACAACGCATACTATATATCCAAGTCCCACATACCCAAGATATGGGTACACAGTGCCTATAAGGTCTGTAAAGGGCAACAGCCCCAGCAAAAACGCAAGCATAGCGGTGCAGCCTGCAAATATATAGCTTTTACAGCTACCCTGTTTTGTAAATTTCTGTCCCACAGTCCACAACATGGCGCTACATGTCGAGAATATGCCACAGATAAGAATTACTGAAAATGCCAGGCCCAACACCGCTGATATTTTTTTTGCCAGATAAAGGCTGGGAATACTGAGTCCGCATATTTTTGCTGCTTCCATCAGCATTGCTGTATTCATCATAAGTATTGCAAGCATCAGTGCCAAACTTCCAAGCAGCGCACCCCAAAAGGCCTCTCTGACATTGTCAGCGCCTGCTCCGAGAGCCGTGTAAAACATTGAACCGTCTGCAAGATTGTAGGACAAGTATAGAATTCCTGCAAGCCACCATATACCAATCGGCTGATGTTCTGCAAGGCTTGATGCTGCTTCTACCGCCTTCGATGCTGCATCAAAATCTCTGATGACAGTGACAATTCCTACAATCAGCGTAAAACATATTACAACAGGCCCTATAACTGAAACGATTCTGACAAACCGTTGAAATCCTGCTGCATAGGCTGCAAAAGCTGCTGCTGCCACAAGCAATGCACCTATGTAATGATTAATTCCGTAGTATTCGTTTAATATGGCTCCTGCGCCCGAAATAAGGACTACCATGCCTGCAAACATGCTGATTGGAATAAACCATTCGTAAAAGGCACCCAGATATCTGCCACAGAAGAATTTTGTCTGTGAAAATTCAGGTTCATCTCTGTGTCTGCAGCCTGTCACAAGCATCATACCGCCTACAAGCATAAAGCCTGCAAGGTTTATGGCAATCAGTGCAAAGCTTTTGTATCCGTAGCTTGTGAAGAACTGAAATATTTCCTGTCCTGTCGCAAAGCCCGATCCCATAACCCACGATACATAGGCTCCCATAATCCGTATAACTGTTTTTTTGCTACAGTGTTCTTTCATATGTGTTCCTCCACAAGTCCATATTTTATCATACCGCCAGCCCTGTTACAATTTGCAGCTATACTATTTTTACGTATTTTTAAAAAGATACCGCACTTTTTATGGTGCGGCATCTCGAATGTCTATTTGTCTTCTTTGATATCCAGCTTGATGTGAACATCTCTTAACTGTCTGTCGTCTACCTCTGACGGTGCTCCCATCATTACATCCTGTGCGTTTTTGTTCATAGGGAACGGAATGATTTCTCTGATGGACTCCTCGCCTGCAATCAGCATTACCATTCTGTCAACTCCCGGTGCAATACCTGCATGAGGCGGTGCTCCATAGCAGAACGCATTGTACATTGCAGGGAATTTGGCTTTAACGTCTTCTTCACCAAGGCCTACAAGTTCAAATGCTTTAATCATAATCTCAGGGTCATGGTTTCTGACAGCTCCACTTGAAAGCTCAACACCGTTACATACAAGGTCATACTGGTAAGCCATGATTTCAAGCTCCCTGTCTATGTTACCCTCTGCTTCCTCAAGAGCTTTGAGCCCTCCCTGAGGCATTGAGAACGGATTGTGACAGAATTCAAGCTCGCCGCTTTCTTCTCCGATTTCATACATAGGGAAGTCAACAATCCAGCAGAATTCATATTTTTCCTTGTTCATATGGCCCTCTACTGTATTGCCTATCATTTTTCTTAGTACACCTGCTGTTTTTTGAGCGGCAAGTTTTTTAGGAGCTGCAGCGATGCCGACAAAGCAGCCCGGCTTTAAATTTAATTCTGATTTGATTTCATCCGCAAAGTCTGCAAAGAATTTAGAAACTCCGCCTGTAAGGTTGCCTGCTTCGTCAACCTTGAACCAGAACGGTTTGTTTGCCGTCTGTACTTCTACATCTGCACACAGCTTGTCTATGAACTTTCTTGTTTCTTTGAAATTTTCAACAACTACAGCCTTGACAAAACCCTTGAACGGTTCAAAATCAGTCTTGTTTGCAATGTCAGTAATATCCGCAAGTTCTAAATCTATCCTGAGATCCGGCTTGTCTGAGCCGTATTTCTCCATTGCATCGTTAAATGCTATTCTTTTGAAAGGAGGTTTGGATGCATCCTTGTAAATTCCATATTCAGCAAATATAGGGGGGAGTACTTCTTCGAGCACAGCAAACACATCATCCTGACTTGCAAATGACATTTCCATGTCAAGCTGATAAAATTCTCCCGGTGATCTGTCTGCTCTCGCATCCTCATCTCTGAAGCATGGAGCTATCTGAAAGTATTTGTCAAAGCCCGATGCCATGAGCAGCTGTTTGAACTGCTGCGGAGCCTGTGGCAGAGCATAGAACTTACCCGGGTGATTACGGGCAGGTACAAGATAGTCTCTTGCCCCCTCAGGAGATGAGCTTGTGAGTATAGGTGTTGTTATCTCTAAAAAGCCCCTGGCTGTCATAGCCGCTCTCAATGCTGATACAACATTACATCTCAATATTATTCTATCCTTGACTGCAGGATTTCTAAGATCAAGATACCTGTGTTTGAGTCTTACATTTTCATCTGCTTCCTTGCTGCGGTTGATTTCAAACGGCAGCTCATTGTATATACATTTGCCTAATACTTCGATTTTCTCCGGAACAACTTCGATTTCACCTGTAGGCAGCTTTGTATTCTTGCTTGAACGCTCTCTTACAATACCTTCAACAGATATAACTGTTTCATTGTTCAGGGGCTTGACAGCATTCATCATCTCCTCGGACTCAATTACAACCTGTGTGGTACCGTAAAAGTCACGAAGCACTATGAAAGCAAAGTTTTTGCCCACCTCTCTGACGTTTTCCATCCAGCCTGCCAGCTTAACGTGTTCACCGGCATTGGCAATTCTTAATTCATTACAATTATGAGTTCTTGACTGAAACATGTTTTTTCCTTCCTGTATATAAAATTATTCTTAACAATTCAATGTCATAATTATATCCTTTTGCAGGAGTTTTTGCAACACACAAACTGTCATCATCATTGCAAAGTAGCTGCTTTCGCTTTTCATGCCGCAAAAGCCGGACATGTCAAAATGCCCGGCTCTAAGATTTCTCCTTTATTTTCTTCCAAACAGACCTTTTTTCTCATACGGCTCGCTGCTTATTCCTTCAAGGCTATAGCCTGTAGGAGCTATTGCATCCTTTAATGCCGCCTCTTCAATAGGGTCTTCACTGATGATTACCGTTTCTCCCTTTGAGTGTGACGATGTCACCTTTTTAACATTAAAAGCCTTGCGTATTGCATCGTTCATGTGCGATTCACACATGCCGCACATCATGCCATCAATTTTCAGAGTTGTCTTTGTCATTTTAATACTCCCTTCATTCTTATTTAATTGATATCACTTTATATCCGGCCGCTTCCACAGCTTTTTTGAGTTTTTTACTGTCCGCAGATCCGGCAAGTTCAACTATAGCTTTACCCTCCTCATGGCTTACCTCCGCAGATTTTACCTCGCCGAGAGCCTCAAGGGCATTCCTGACAGCATTCTCACAATGAGTGCACATCATGCCTTTGATTTTCATGACACATACATCGCCTGCTGCCTCAGTATCAGTGATAGTGTGACTGCTGCGTTTTTTGTCATGACGTGTATCATATATTTTACAAAGATTAAGCCTTAATGCATTAGTCACAACGCAAAAGCTTGACAAGCTCATTGCCGCTGCTGCAAACATGGGATTAAGTGTTAATCCCATCCATACAAAGCATCCGGCAGCCAGAGGAATACCTATTGCATTGTAGAAGAAAGCCCAGAAAAGATTTTCGTGAATATTTTTCAAAGCACTGCGGCTTAACCTGATTGCTGCAGGCACATCTGTGAGATTACTTTTCATCAGCACTACATCCGCAGCATCAATGGCAACATCTGCTCCTGCGCCTATGGCAATACCTACATCTGCCCTTGTAAGTGCCGGTGCATCATTAATACCATCACCTACCATGGCTGTTCTGCCCTGTTTTTTGAGATTTCGTATAACTTCTTCTTTACCTCCCGGAAGAACTCCTGCAACTACATCATCAACACCTGCCTCAGTGGCTATTGCTCTTGCCGTATGCTCGTTATCTCCTGTAAGCATTATAACTTTGATGCCCATGTTCTGAAGCTGCCTGATTGCTTCAGGGCTGTCCGGCTTGATTGTATCTGCTACGGCAATAATCCCTGCAAAGCATGTGTCTGTCATAAACAGAAGCGGTGTTTTGCCCTGTCTTGCCAGAGCTTCTGCTTTTGCCTGCAGCTGCTGCGGTATATTTGTTTGTCCTGATATAAATTTAAAGCTTCCTCCTGTAATTCTCTGTCCAGCAAGCACAGCTGTAAGTCCGTTGCCCGGGAGTGCTTCAAAGTCTGTAACTTCTTCTGGTATTTTACCACTCTCGCAGCCCTTTGCCATAACCGCCTTTGCCAGCGGATGCTCACTCTTTGCTTCAAGTGCCATTGCAATATCAAACAGCCTGTCACTGTCAAAGCCCTCTGCAGGAAGTATATCTGTCACTTTTGGAGTGCCCTCTGTAATTGTTCCTGTTTTGTCAAGAGCCACAATTTCCACTTTGCCTGCGTTTTCTAAAATCTCTGCAGTTTTAAACAAAATGCCTTTTCCGGCTCCTACACCGTTTCCGACCATAATTGCAACCGGGGTTGCAAGTCCTAATGCGCATGGACAGGATATGACAAGAACGGATATGCTTCTTGCAAGTGCATATGCCATACTCTGACCTGCGATGAGCCATACTGCAAGCGTAACCAGGGCAATTCCAATCACCACAGGTACAAACACGCCTGAAATCTTATCAGCTGTTTTGGCTACAGGCGCTTTTGTAGCAGCCGCATCTCTTACCATCTTTATAATCTGGGAAAGCGTTGTATCTTCACCTGTTCTGAGAGCCTTGCATCGTATGAATCCAGCCTGGTTGATTGTCGCCGCCTGCACATAGTCTCCTGTTTCTTTGTCAACGGGAATGCTTTCTCCTGTCAGTGCCGCTTCATTTACAGCACTCGTGCCTTCAATTATGATGCCGTCAACAGGAATGCTTTCTCCCGGTCTTACAACAAATATTTCGTCTTTTTGAACCTCTGCCGCAGGCACTGTGAGTTCGACTCCCTTTCGCACTACAACAGCCTTCTGAGGTGCCAGCTTCATAAGACCTTTGAGGGCATTTGTGGTTTTCCCTTTGGATCTTGACTCAAGCATTTTGCCTACGGTTATGAGGGTCAATATCATGGCTGCAGATTCAAAGTAAAATTGATTCATATATACATTAACAGCTGCCATATCTCCGCAGCTCTGAGCATTGCTCATGGCAAACAGAACATATACGCTCCATCCGAAAGATGCCGCAGAGCCCAATGCAACAAGTGTATCCATATTTGGTGCTCTGTTTGCAAGTGCTTTGAATCCGCTTATGAAAAACTTCTGATTTATAATCATGATGATAATGCAAAGTAAAAGCTGGGCAATCCCCATTGCCACATGGTCATTTGCCAGCCATAATGGAAGCGGCAGGGCAAACATCATATGACCCATTGAAATATACATGAGTGCTGCAAGAAACACCACCGAAGCCACGAGGCGTTTTTTGAGTCTGGGTGTTTCATAATCAGCAAGAGTATCCTCCTCTGAAAGTCTCATGGATTCACCTTTGAGTGACGCACCATAGCCTGCTGCCTTCACTGCGCTAATCACCGCAGGAGCACCGGCACTGCCTTCCACTCCCATCGAGTTCGTAAGCAGGCTGACTGCACACGATGTCACCCCGGGAACCTTAGATACCGCTTTTTCAATTCTGGCAGAGCATGCCGCACAGCTCATTCCCGTAATATCATATTGTTCCATAATTTTTCTTTATTTCTCCCTTAATCCTTCGTTCCTTAACCATGCTATTTCATCAGCTTGTGAATTGTAACAACAAGCTCATCCACGACTTCATCTTTGCCATCGCGTATATCTCTCACAACACAGCTTCGTATATGATTTGCCAGAAGCTCCTTGTTGAAGCCCTTTACAGCCGCACTGACTGCCGCTGACTGAATAAGGATATCATTGCAATATGCGTCTTTTTCAATCATAGACTGTATTCCTCTAATCTGTCCCTCAATGCGTTTGAGTCTGTTTTGCAGCGCTTTTTTTTGCTCTTCTGTGCGTATTGTATGCTTGTCACCGCAGCAATTACATCCCTTCATATTATCACCTCCTGGTATACCCCTGCCCGGTATTTAATCATATACCCCCGTCAGGTATTTGTCAACGACGAAATTTCCTTCATTTTTCCGGTTGATTTTTAAAATTCAAAGTGCTATATTATATTTATACTAAAAAACAACAGATAAATTTTCATATTACTCACTAACTAAGGAGGTGTTTGGATTGAAACCTTTAGGACTATTTGCAACAGGTGTTCTGTTTGGAACAGCCGGAATAAAAATTCTCATCAGTGATGATGCAAAAAAAGTATACACTCAGACTACGGCAGCAGTATTACGTGCCAAAGATTGTGTGATGCAGACTGCAACATCAATCAAAGAAAGCGCCGGTGATATTTATGCTGACGCTAAAGAAATAAACGAGGAGAGGGCTTCAAAAGCTGCATGTGGCATTATAGACGATGCTGCAAAAACCGAATAGTTTTCATGCAGGTGACTTCATCGTTCACCTGCTTTTTACTTTATTTCTTATCGGAGGATATTTTATGAAATGCAAAATACTGCATGAATCAAATGGACGCATCAGGCTACATCTGCTATGCGGCAGAATGACTCTTTCCCAAGCAGATGTTTTAGAATATTACCTACGTGATTTCAACAACATATCACAGGTAAAGGTATATGACAGAACCCAGGACGTTGTAATCACCTATGGCAGTGACAGGGCCTCTGTTATTGAAGCTATGGCCTCTTTTTCATTTAGCGACGATAATGCAATAAAACTGGTTCCTGACCATACTTCAAGAGAATTAAACCGTGAATTTGAGGACAAATTATCATTTACAGTGATGCGCCGCATAATATCAAAGCTTTTTTTGCCACTGCCATTAACATCAGCCATCGCTATAATCCGGTCCATCAGATATATCAGAGAGGGGCTAAAAGCTTTGCGTGAGCGTAAGCTTTCTGTTGCAGTGCTTGATGCCACGGCAGTTACTGTCTCAATCCTGCGCGGCGATTTCGCTACTGCAGGCTCTGTTATGTTCATGCTGCGCATAGGGGAAATTCTTGAAGAATGGACACACAAAAAATCAGTTGCAGACCTGGCAGGAGCAATGGCTCTGAATGTCGAAAAAGTATGGAAGATAGAAAACGGAACCGAAATTTTATCTCCAGTAAACGAGATTTCAAAAGGTGATAATATCGTCATACGAACAGGTAATATGATTCCTCTTGACGGCAAGGTAATCTCCGGCGAGGCTACAGTAAACCAGGCATCTATAACCGGAGAATCGCTCCCTGTTCACAAAGGAGCAGGAAGCTATGTATATGCCGGCACTGTCGTAGAAGAAGGAGAATGCATGGTTTTGGTTGAAAAAGCTATGGGAACAGGTCATTATGACCGCATAGTCAGAATGATAGAAGAGTCTGAAAAGCTCAAATCTGCCGCAGAGGACAAAGCCTCCGCACTTGCAGATCGCCTTGTTCCATATACACTCGGAGGCACCATTATTACATATGCTCTCACTCGCAATGTCACAAAAATGCTTTCGATTCTTATGGTAGATTTTTCTTGCGCTCTTAAACTGTCAATGCCTATCGCAGTGCTTTCGGCAATGCGTGAAAGCAGCAGCCACAATATATCTGTAAAAGGCGGCAAATTTCTTGAGGCCGTTTCAAAGGCTGATACAATTGTATTTGACAAAACAGGTACTTTAACTTATGCAACCCCTACTGTTGCCAATATTATAACTTTTGAAAATTACAAAGAGTCCGACATGCTGCGCCTTGCAGCCTGTCTTGAAGAGCATTATCCTCATTCAATAGCAAATGCTGTCGTTGAGGAAGCAAAAAAACGCGGGCTTTCCCATAGTGAATATCATTCAAAAGTCCAATATGTCGTTGCTCACGGTATATCCAGCATGGTAAACGACCAGAAGGTGCTGATAGGCAGTGCTCATTTTGTGTTTGAGGATGAGGCCTGTGTTATTCCTGCCGGTGAGGAGCACAAATATAAATCTCTGCCTGCAGAATACTCACATTTGTTTTTATGTATAGCAGGCAAGCTGGCAGCTGTCATCTGCATATCCGATCCACTCAGAGAGGAAGCATGTGACGCGATTGCCGCACTTCACAGCTGTGGTATCAGCAAAGTTGTTATGATGACAGGTGACAACAAAGATACAGCACAATCAGTTGCACAAAAGGTGGGCGTCGATGAGTTCTTTGCAGAAGTCCTGCCTGAAGACAAGGCCGAATTTATAAGAAAAGAAAAACAGGAAGGTCGCACAGTTATAATGATTGGTGATGGTATAAACGATTCACCTGCTCTTTCGGAAGCCGATGCAGGAATAGCAATTTCAACAGGGGCTGCCATAGCAAGGGAAATTGCCGATATAACTATTGCTTCCGACAATCTGTTTGAGCTTGTCACTTTGCGCAGGTTAAGCGAAGCTCTCATGGACAGGATAAATCACAATTACCGCTTTATTGTCGGTTTCAATTTCGCACTGATAGCTGCAGGACTTGCAGGCATATTGCCTCCTGCAACATCTGCACTGCTGCACAATATGTCCACTCTGGGCATCAGCCTCAAGAGTATGACAAACCTGCTCCCGGAAAGCAATATAACAAATAGCAAATAGGCTACTTTTTGCAGCTTATAATTATGGGGCTGTCGCATTAGCGCAGCCCCCTTTTCATAATCTTTATCAGTTTATCGATCTTCCCTGAAGTATGGAAGTCCCAGACTTTCAGGTGGCTGATCCTCTCTTCTCTTGCGTACACTTGTAAATATAAGCACTACGATGGTTACCAGGTAAGGGAGCATCTTGTAAAGCTCCTTGGCAGCCATTCCAACGCCTGGTATAAACAGATGCAATATATACAATCCGCCAAATATGATGGAACCGAATATTGCAATGTTTGGCTTCCAAAGTGTAAATATAACGAGGGCGATAGCAAGCCATCCTCTGTCGCCGAATGCGTCGTTTGACCATACGCCGCTGGCATAATCCATAACATAAAACAGTCCGCCAAGACCTGCAATCATACATCCAATACAAATAGAACAGTATTTGTACTTGTTTACATTAATGCCGGCAGCATCAGCTGTAGCAGGGTTTTCGCCCACTGCGCGAAGCTGCAGTCCAACTCTGGTTTTTTTGAGGACGTAAGCTGTTACTATTGCTATTGCAATCGCCAGATATGTCAGGAAGCCATATGAAAGAAATATTTTGCCAAACCATCCCAAATCACCTGCAAACGGCAAGTGCCTGCTGAAAAACCTGCTTGTTGCCGAAAGAGCGATAGAAGGGACTTCTCCACCTGTCAGCTTTATAAGTGAGCCTCCAAAGAAATTACCAAAACCAACACCAAAGGTTGTCATAGCAAGACCTACAACATTCTGATTAGCTCTGAGTGTTACTGTCAGGACGCTGAATATGAGTCCCATCAAAAGAGAACCTATCAGGCATGAAATCATTGGTATAAATATGGCAAGGAACGGATTAAGCTCACCGCTGCAGCTTTGTTCATAGAGGAAAGAGCCTATTACTCCGGAAATTCCGCCCACATACATTACTCCGGGTATTCCCAGATTGAGGCTTCCTGCTTTTTCGGAAATAGTCTCGCCTGTACAGCCAAACAGAAGCGGCATGCCCTGCATTACTGCACGTGGTATAAATGCAACCAGATCAAACATTTATGCTTCCTCCTTTCCTGATTTGTGCCTTATATGCACCTTGTAGTTTATGAAAAATTCACACCCTATAATAAAGAAAAGTATTATACCTGTAAGTATATCCGAGAAGGATTCATTGAGGCCGAAGCTTGTTGAAATTTCTCCTGCACCCTGTCCCAGGAATACTATCAGCAGGCTTGCAAATACCATGGCCAGGACATTAAACTGTGCCAGCCACGAAACCATGATTCCAAGGAAGCCTCTGCCTCCTGCAAGAGTTGTTGTGATAGTATGGTCTATTCCTGAAACCATCATCCAGCCTGTGAATCCGCATATAGCTCCTGAAAGTAATATTGTCCTCATTATAACTTTATCAACCTTGATTCCAACATAGCTTGCAGTTCTCTGGCTTTCGCCTACTACTGAAATCTCATAACCGTGCTTGCTGTATTTGAGATAAACATACATCCCCACAGTTATAACTGCTACGAATAAAATAACGAGTATGTAACTGTTGGTTCCGATATATGGCAGCCATCCTGCATTTGTTGACTGATTTATGATTCCAACTTTACCTGATCCCTTTGGAACCTCCCACAGTATAATGAAATATGCTACAAGCTGTATTGCCACATAGTTCATCATCAGTGTGAAAAGAGTTTCGTTTGTATTCCATTTAGCTTTGAAAAATGCCGGTATTAAAGCCCATATTGCACCACATATGATTGCAGCTGCAAGGCATATTATTATCAGAAGTCCGCTCGGAATCGAATCCCCCATATAAATCATACATAATGCAGTCGCCCATGCACCCATGAGTATCTGCCCTTCACCGCCGAGGTTCCAGAATTTCATCTTGAATGCCGGTGTCAATGCCAGAGCAACAGAAAGCAGCACCGCCAGCTCTTTAAACAGAAGCAGCATTTTTCTTTCAGTTCCTGCTGCGCCGTATATCATTGTTCCGAATACACTGAACGGATCAAGTCCTGTAAGAAGCATGGTAACGATAGCACAGACTATCAAAGCTGCAACAATAGCTCCTATCCTGATTGCCCATGTTTTGACCAAAGGCAATTCCTTGCGTTTGGTTATATGCAGAAGCGGTTCTTTATTAAGTTTACTCATTGTCTGCACCTCCAAACTTTGTCATCATCATTCCTATCTCATTCTTGTCTGCATTCCTGCCATCAACTATGCCGCTGACTTTGCCTCCACACAGAACCATAATACGGTCGCTTAATTCCATCAGCACATCAAGATCCTCGCCTACATAAATAACGGCAACGCCTTTTTTCTTCTGCTGATTGAGCAGGTCATATATAGTATATGAAGAATTAATATCAAGCCCTCTTACAATATATGCCGAAAGCAGTACTGTAGGAGCCGATGCGATTTCTCTACCTACAAGCACTTTCTGAACATTACCGCCGGAAAGCTTCCTTACCGGAGTTGAAAGACTTGCTGTACTTACTTCAAGCTCGTCAACTACCTTTTCGGCAAGCTTTCTCGGAGTCTTCCTGTCAGTAAACATTGATTTGCCTTTACGGAAAGATCTGAGCATCATATTGTCTGTAAGGTCCATGTTTCCTACAAGACCCATGCCCAACCTATCTTCCGGAACAAACGAAAGAGCAACACCCATCGCAGCAATCTGCAGTGGATCCTTGCCTATGAGTTCTTCTTCTCCTCCATCGTCATTTATATATTTGACAGTTCCATTCTCTACAGACTGAAGTCCTGCTATGGCTTCAAGAAGCTCTTTTTGGCCACAGCCCGATATCCCTGCAATACCCAGGATTTCTCCTGAATTTGCCGTAAATGAAACATCGTCCAGCTTTAATATTCCATCCTGACTTCTTACTGTGAGGTTTTCTACCCTGATACGTGTTTTTGGATTAACAGGCTCCGGTCTGTCAATATTAAGGCTGACAGCTCTCCCAACCATCATATTTGTCATTTCCTGCTCATTGGTATTGGCTGTTATCATTTCGCCAATAAATTCACCCTTGCGAAGCACTGCCACACGGTCGGATATCTCAAGCACTTCATGGAGCTTGTGCGTAATTATTACTACTGTCTTGCCTGCTTCCTTCATATTCTTGAGAACAGCAAACAGCTTGTCTGTTTCCTGCGGAGTAAGTACTGCTGTAGGCTCATCAAGTATCAGTATATCTGCTCCTCTGTAAAGCACCTTAACAATTTCAACTGTCTGCTTTTGAGATACCGACATATTATATATCTTTTGCTGCGGATCTATATCAAATCCGTAAGTATCGCATATCTCCTTTATTTTTTCGGAAGCTCTTTTCAGATCCAGCCCGCCCGGCTCTTTGAGCCCCAAAATTATATTCTCTGCGGCAGTAAAAACATCAACCAGCTTGAAATGCTGATGTATCATTCCTATACCATAGTCAAATGCTTCTTTGGGAGAATGTATGGATGCAAGGCTTCCATTGATATAAATTTCTCCGCCATCAGGATAGTATATACCAGACAGCATATTCATAAGTGTGGTTTTGCCACTTCCGTTTTCACCAAGCAATGACAGTATCTCTCCACGATAAATATCAAGATTGACTTTATTGCTGGCTTTTACTGTACCAAATACTTTTGTAATGTCCCTCATGGACACAGCCACGTCTCTGTTGGCCAAATCAATCAACACCTTTCTTCAGTTAATTATCCCTAAAGCACATCATATAGCTTCAGTCTTTGCAGTATTATACAGAAAAAAACAAAATCTGCATCGGTTCTGCTCTTTTCTGTATAATACCAGTACGAAAACCCCGGCTAAAACCGGGGTTTTTGCTGGTAAATATTTTCTTAGAATTTAGTATCAAGAAGTTTGATTCCTTCAATCTGAAGATCAAAGTATGGAGCTGATCTGAATTTTGATTCCATGAATGCGCCATCCTCGATAACCTCTGTATCAGGTGTATAATCAGCATCTGTATCTACATCTGCTTCATATGACTCAACTGTTTTGCCATCAACTTTAAATGTTGAAGTGTCAAATACCTGAAGCTCTCCTGATTTGAGCTGCTCTGTAAGCTCAGCAATCTTGTCTGCAGTTCCTTCTGCAGCTACTTCTTCATTAACATCTGTCAAAACAACTGATCCTGTTTCAAGGTTTCCTGTCCAGTCAACATCGATAGCTTCGCCGTTCTGTGCTGCACTGATTGCATATACATAATAAGGTGTCCAGTCAATTCTTGATGAAACGATAAATGTGTTAGGGCAAGCTTCCTGTGTGCTTCCGTTGTATGATACGTTAGGAACTCCTGCTTTTTCGCAAGCTGTAGGTGCTCCCATTGAGTCTGCATGCTGTGAAATGAGAACGCAACCATCATTTATGAGTTTGTTTGCAGCTTCTTTTTCGAGAGCTTCGTCATACCATGAACCTGTGAATGTTACTTCCATAGAAACTGATTCGCAAACTGAACGAGCGCCAAGGAAGAATGAAGTATATCCTGAAACTACTTCTGCATAAGTGTATGCACCAACATATCCCATTTTAGCTTCTTCTTCTGTAATATTTCCTGCTTCGATCATTTCATTAATTTTCATGCCTGCAGCAACACCTGCAAGAAATCTGCCTTCATAGATTGAAGCGAATGCATTGTGATAATTGTCAAGGTCTTCTGTGTGAGCTTTTGTTCCTGTTGAGTGGCAGAACTGTACATCAGGGAAGTCTTTTGCAGCCTGAATCATGAAGTCTTCGTGACCGAATGAATCAGCAAAGATGATTCCGCAACCTGCGTCAACAAGCTCTGCTGCTGCATCGTAGCATTCCTGTCCTTCAGGGATGTTTGTCTTGATAACAGCTTCTACTCCAAGCTCTTCACATGCAGCATTTGCAGCATCGATGAAGTTCTTGTCATAAGTTGAGTTTTCGTCATGCAGACAGATAAATCCAACCTTGAAGTCACTGCCTTCTGAGCTGCTGCCTTCTGAACCGCAGCCTGTGAAAGCAACCATTCCGATTACCATTACTAATGAAAGTAATAAAGCGATAGTTTTTTTCATTTTGTTCTCCTTCTGCCTTTTAGGCAAATACGTAAAAAATAGTTGATTAAATCTTGCAGAAAACCTGCTTGTTAACGGAAAATGATTTTTCCATCTGACATAGTATCAATCAGTGCAAGTGACTCCACACGCAAGCCTTCACTGCGCAGCCTGTCGCCACCACCCTGAAATCCTTTTTCGATAGCAATTGCAGCACCTGCCACTTTAGCTCCCGCCTGCCCTGCAAGATCGCAAAGGCCTACAAGAGCATTGCCATGGGCAAGGAAATCATCAACAATAAGGACTGTATCCTCATTTGTAAGATATGATTTACTTACAACAACATCATAGTCAACCCCATGTGTAAATGAAGCAACCCTGGTGCAGTATGTATCACTGCTGATGTTTTTGGTTCTGTTTTTTTTGGCGAACAGAACCGGAAGTCCCATCTGGGCTGCTGCTGCCATAGCTATCGCTATGCCTGAAGCTTCAATTGTCAGAATTTTTGTGACACCGCTGTCAGAATAAAGCCTTTTGATCTCAGCTCCCATCTCCATAAGAAACGGTGCATCAATCTGGTGGTTAAGAAAGTTGTCTACTTTGAGTATGTTTCCATCCTTAACTGTGCCTTCTTTTAGAATTTTTTCTTCGAGCGCTTTCACATGTCACCTCCGCTTTGTTTTCTGCCGGAATAAAATAAAACAGGTCAAAAGAACCTGTTTGCCAATATACGCATCATCCTGTCAAAAAATGAAAGGACAGAAGTTAATGCAACCAATAGTCGTGACTTATTGGCGTCACGGTAGAAACTTTTGGGCCATATATCCAAAACTATATTGGCAAATATTCTTTTATTGAAACCACTTACAGAATAACAAATGTTTTGGCTGTTGTCAATCCGGCATGCTTAAAAAACATATCAAAATCTTGTATTTATTTCAGTACATTAATAAAAGCAGGAGGGTTCACCTCCTGCAATGTGTCGCCGTTCGATTATTTATTACTGGCAAGTCAGAAGTGCCACTTGTCATATAGCTTCATATTCAAGCTGCACGCCTTCACGTTTCAGCTTGATTACATCAAGAAATACATTCGCCGTATCTATACAGGTAAGAACTGTAATCCCTTTTTCTATTGCTTTTCTTCTGAGCGACAGCCCTTCTGTGCCTTTTCTGTTGCCTACATTAGCTACATTAATCAGAATATTTATATCCTTACCAGCCATTTTCTCTGCTTCCTCCGGCGCAATTATTCTTGTTTTTACCCCGTAGCTTTCAAGAAAACTGCCTGTTCCCTGCGATGCCATAATTTCAAAACCCGCTTCACTGTATTTGCTGATAACCTCTGCAGTGAATTCATTCTTGTCGGCATCCTTGACCGAAGCATACACCCCACCTGTTTTGGGAACAGGTATGTTTGCACCCTCAAAGCCCTTGAGAAAGGCCTTATGGAGATCCTTGTCAATACCCAGAGCCTCTCCTGTAGATTTCATTTCAGGCCCAAGTGCAATATCTGTATTTATGAGCTTTGCTCCTGAAAAAACAGGCACCTTGACTGCGTATTTTGAAGCCTCCCTGTATACACCTGTTCCATATTCAGTATCCTTTAATTTATGTCCAAGCATTGCGCCAACAGCAAGCTCTATCATTGGTATTCCTGTAACCTTGCTGAGAATAGGAACTGTCCTTGAAGCTCTCGGATTCACCTCTATCACATAAACTTCATCCCCGTCCGTCGCATACTGAATGTTTACAAGTCCAACTATATGCAGTGCCTTTGAAATCTTTACCGTATACTCTATGATTTTCTCTTTTATTTTTTCACTCAAAGAATAAGGAGGATATACGGAAATACTGTCACCTGAATGCACTCCTGTTCTTTCGACATGCTCCATGATACCCGGTATGAGAATATCCTCTCCATCTCCTATGGCATCTATTTCCATCTCCTTGCCCTGTATGTATTTGTCCACCAGCACCGGATGCTCTTCTGAAAGGGATACTGCTTCTTTGAGGTACTTAAGCAGTTCTTCGTCGCTGTATACAACCTGCATCGCTCTGCCGCCTATTACATACGACGGTCTCACCATTACAGGATATTTGAGTTCTGCAACAGCTTCAAATGCCTCATCTTCCGTAGTTACTGCATATCCGGCAGGAGCAGGTATACCAAGTTCACTTAACAGAGCTGAGAATTTTTCTCTATCCTCTGCCATGTCTATATACTGAAATTCTGTTCCCAGTATGTTGATGCTCCTGTTGTATAAATCCTCTGTTATGTTGAGAGATGTCTGCCCTCCGAACTGAAGGATTACTCCTACAGGACGTTCTTTTTTGATAACATTCATCACATCGTCTACATGCAATGCTTCGAAATAAAGCCTGTCGGATGTGTCAAAATCAGTACTTACGGTTTCAGGGTTATTATTAATCATTATTGATTCATAACCCAGTCTGTTTATTGCCCATGCACCATGAACACAGCTGTAGTCAAATTCTATTCCCTGTCCTATACGAATAGGGCCTGATCCTACTACGAGGATTTTATCACTGCCATCATATACAACCTCGTCCTCATCATCATATGTTGAGTAATAGTATGGTGTCAGTGCCTCGAATTCACCTCCGCAGGTATCTACCATTTTGTAAACCGGGAATATGTCATGATATATTCTCATATCTGAAATGGCACTTCTCGGGACCCCTGAAAGCTCCATTATTTCATTTTCAGTAAATCCCATGGTTTCAGCTTCTCTAAGCAGCTGCGCCGTCAGGCGCTGTGTGCTTAGCGTTTTTTCCATATCGGTTATGTTTTTAATTTTGTTAAGGAACCATGGGTCAATCCCTGTTATTTCAAAAAGCTCTTCTACAGTGAATATATTTCTCCTGTAGATTTCTGCAACAGCAAACAGCCTCTCATCATCTGCTTTTTTTAGTTTTACAACGAGTTCATCATTATTAAGGCCGTCTATGTACGGATTCCTGAGACCGTCACACTTAACTTCAAGAGATGTGACAGCCTTGAGAAGAGCACTCTCAAATGTACGGCAGATAGCCATAACTTCTCCTGTAGCCTGCATCTGGGTGCCCAGGGTTCTAAGGGATGTCCTGAATTTGTCAAACGGGAACTTAGGGAATTTGACAACACAATAGTCAAGTGTAGGCTCAAAGCATGCGCTTGTGGTTCCTGTCACATAATTCGAAAGCTCATCAAGCGAATATCCGAGGGCAATTTTGGCAGCCAGCTTTGCTATGGGATATCCTGCAGCTTTTGAGGCAAGTGCGGATGATCTGCTTACACGAGGGTTTACCTCTATTACGATATATTCTCCAGTTTCGCCGTTTAATGCGAACTGCACATTACATCCGCCTTCTATACCAAGGCTTTTGATTATCTTCAGCGCAGAGCTTCTCAGCATCTGATGTTCTCTGTCTCTCAAGGTCTGTACAGGAGCCACAACTATACTGTCACCTGTATGTATTCCTACCGGATCTATGTTTTCCATGCTGCAGACAATAATGCAATTGTCTCTTGCATCCCGCATTACTTCATATTCGATTTCTTTCCAGCCTGCAACTGATTTCTCAAGAAGTATCTGACCTATCGCGCTGTTTTCCATGCCGCGTTTTGCAAGCAGGTCAAGCTCTTCTTCATTAGATGCAATACCTCCACCTGTACCTCCTAATGTATATGCCGGCCTTATAATTACAGGATATCCCACCTGCTTTACAAATTCATAACACTCATCCATATGAGTTGCTATTGTGCTTGGCGGAATCGGTTCACCAATTTCAAGCATGAGTTCCTTGAAGGCTTCTCTGTCCTCTGCTTTTTTGATGCTTTCTTTGTTGACACCAAGCAGCTTTACTCCATATTTTGCAAACACTCCTTCGGCTTCAAGCTCCATCGCAAGGTTAAGTCCTGTCTGCCCTCCAAAGCCTGCAAGAAATCCGTCCGGTTTTTCTTTTTCGATTATGCTGCTTACAGCTTCAGCCGTCAAAGGCTCTATATATACTTTGTCTGCAATATCGGTGTCTGTCATTATTGTAGCAGGATTGCTGTTAACAAGTATTGTTTTGATTCCTTCTTCTTTGATTGCTTTGCATGCCTGCGTCCCCGCATAATCAAATTCAGCTGCCTGTCCTACAACTATAGGGCCTGAGCCGATTATCATTATTTTTTTTAATTTATTATCCTTTGGCATTGTTTTCCCCCATCATCTCTATAAATTTATCAAAAAGCATATTGGTATCCTCTGGTCCTGCACAGGCCTCAGGATGAAATTGCACTGAGAAAAGCGGCAGACTTCTATGCTTCATCCCTTCAACGCTCATGTCATTAAGATTTATATATACCATCTCCATGCCCTTGAATATGAGAGAATCTCCATCTACTGCATATCCATGGTTTTGAGCAACTATAAAGGAGCGTCCTGTTTCCTTGTCAAACACTCCGTGGTTGCCTCCTCTATGCCCGAATTTAAGCTTGTATGTCTTGCCTCCCATTGCAAGTGCCAGTATCTGATGTCCCATACATACTCCGAAAATCGGAAGCTCATCAACAAGATTTTTTACGGTCTCTATGCCTTCTGTCGCCTCTTCCGGGTCTCCCGGCCCGTTTGTAAGGAAGAGTCCGTCAGGTGAAATGCTCATTATTTCTTCTGCTGTACTTCCATACGGAAATATATGAATATCGCATTCTCTTGCTTTGAGGTTTTCGATTATTCCGCCCTTGACACCGAAGTCTAATACAGCCACCTTATATCCTGCTCCCGGTATATGTTCATATTCTGATACTCCTGCAGTTTTCATCTGGTCATTTCTGAGTACTGCCTCATTACATATATTCTTTAATTCTGAAACGGTTTTTTCTTCATTGCTTATTACGCATTTGACTGTGCCTCCGTTTCTGATTTTTTTTGCAATTCGCCTTGTATCTACACCATAAACCCCTGGAACCTTCATTTCTCTGAGCCATTCATCTATGTTTTTTTTGCTTGCTGCATTTGAAGGATTCAAAGATATATCCTTCACTATAAATCCTGATGCATGTATTTTATCTGATTCATTATCAAGCTCATTAATCCCGTAATTTCCTATAAGCGGGTAAGTCATATTTATGATCTGTCCTTTGTACGACGGATCGGTAAGTATCTCCTGATATCCGGTCATTGATGTATTGAACACCAGCTCTCCCACATTAGTGCACGGATATCCGAAGCCATATCCCCTGAATACAGTTCCGTCCTCTAAATAAATCAATCCTTTCATTAAACATTGCTCCTCCCTTGTGTAGTTCTATATAATTATACATCCTAAGTTATATTTATGCAACAGAAACAATGAATATTTTTTGTATTCAGCTTATAATTATTCATAGTGTGTGTTTTTTTCGATGCTTGAATATAACATAGGAAGCATCTCTAAAACGATATTTCCTATGTTGTAAAAAATCCCGCACCGGAACACCAGTGCAGGCTTTTTATACTTTGCAATATCCTCAATAGGATAGTTCTTCGTCTCCATGGCTTTCGCCCTCTCATGCCTTGATGATAAAGTTAAGAAAAGCCCCAACTTATAAACACCTTGAACAAGGAATTATCCCACCCTCCTGCCATTTGGGTGGGACTAATCATAACAATTTCTCACATCGCACAGTCACCCTATACTGCCCACCGATAGTGCATGTAAAAAGAGAAAGGTCATAATCACTATCAGTCATTTCCTTCCTTGCATAAGGCTGCAAAATCTCCACAACAGCAACCTCATACCTGAATATATTACCATCCATATCAGTAAATATAACTTTATCCTTCGGGCTGAGATTTTTAAGTGCCCCAAAGTGAGTATTATAGTTGTGAGCAGCAATGGTCATATTGTTTAGATAAGCAGATCCTGTATATCTGCATGGTGCAATTTTTAAGCTCGAATAGCTCCATTCATCTATGACAGGTAGATTTACATCAATTGCAGGTATCTCCAATACACCAATGTATTTCTGACCATCAATTCCCCTGACAGGCATATCCATATCAGGATTAATGACATAATCCGGGATCTGCTCTGACTCCGGTATCCCCCGGACAATCTGGTTCCATGCATTTGCCGATATTCTCCCGGCATTCCATCCGCTAAACAAATTATATATACTAAGAGTAAGAGCCGCTGCAATCAGCAGCAGCCCTATAGCCGTACAAATCATATATTTTTTATGCATCGCTGCGCTTCCTCCGTCCACGAATACCTATCGCAACAAATACGACACCACCAATCAGCAAAAGGGGTACCGGCCACCACAGCATGCCTGTCTGAGGAAGCTTGTCATTATCTTTATCATTTGGGGTTGCAGGCGTTTTCACACTGGTATTGGTCACAACAAATGTCCGATTCTCCTGAGTGACTTTTACTGTATATCCTTTAATCTCTTTTTCTACTACTGACCAGTCGTGTCCATGCTCTAAGCCCTCCCATGTATATCGCCAGTTGTTTTTCTGGTTCAGTGTGACAGTTTCATAATCCTGACCGTCACACAGAAGTGTAATCATTACTTTTTTTGGAATTTCTGAAGTATATCCATGGTCTTCCCAAACCTTCATCACCTTCATGGTAACAGAATCAGAACCAGGATTCGATGGTTTTACCGGTTCTGTAGGGTCTGAAGGCTTTACAGGCTGTTCAGGCTCTGAAGGAGTGTAAACAGTATCTCTCCTGGCTTTAGGTTTAATCGTCACACCATAGCTCCATGAGTTACTGTTCGTATCTATATCCGGCAGGCAAACTACGGATGGTGTGCATGTATAGCTGTATCCTCCATCGGAAAGGTTGTTTCCGACTACAAGGTAGAGACCGGGCTTCATAGTGAAGCTGAGGTTTCCGGAAGCATCGGTCTTGCCTGAATTAACTGGTTTAAGGTTGTCTTTTTGTACATATCCCTTGAGAGTCAGGGCAAGGTCGTTCCATCCCGCAGCATCCAGACCTTCTACATTGATGGGGTAGTCTGCAAAATCCGCAGTGATTGTAAATTTCGGGGTTGTCGATATTGTTGCTACATGGTATATGTCAAATTGTGCACCTGAAATAGGCGTAGTGTCATAGCTATAGTCTATAGTCAACGTAGCATCCTGATTTGGATCAATAGCTCTGACTGCAAAGGTCTGCACCGGAAACAAGCCAACTATCAATAGCATGCACAGCAGCACCGGCAGTATTTTTTTATTTATGTTTTTGTTCTTCATACGTTTCTCCTCGAAGATTTACGTTTTTTATTGTCACCTGCAAAAAGCCAGATCACGAAAATTATAAGCATAGGCAGTGCAACAATAGGAGCTACAATCAGAGGCTCAATCTGTATAGCATCTGATGTGATGTTGATGGTTTCTTCTGTTGTTTTAACCCTATGTCCACGCACTAACAGGCGATGAGAGTTGACACCATATGGTGTACATGTAACCAGAGTGCAATAATCCCTGCCCTCTACAATCTGCAAAGCAACTGTATCCTTAGGCTCTACAATGAGAATACGATCCACCTCATAAGTCAGCACTTCGTCCAGCACATGCAGTGTAAAAATATCGCCCTCTCTTAGCCTGTCAAGATCTGAAAACAGTTTTGCACTTGGCAGGCCTCTGTGTCCTGACAGGACACAATGAGTGCTTTTACCTCCTACCGGCAGAGATGTCCACCCGATATGACCTATTGCAATCTGCAAAATGCTTTCGTCTGTCCCGTGATAAACCGGCAAGTAGCAATTAATATCCGGGATCTCAATATATCCCATAATACCATTATCGCTGATATTCAACATATTATAATAGTCTTCCTTGTCCTCCTCGGAAAGAAAGTATCGATTGTCTCGCTTCAGAATACGCTTGTTAAAGCTAACAGCCTCATCCCATAGTTTTTCTTTGACATCAGGGTCAAGCTCTGCAACTTCCTCTGCATAATTGACAATCATCCTGGTCTGATGGAACTGATTCCAGTAATCACTCACAGTCGGATACAGCACCAAGGACAACCCTACCAAAAACGTGAGGACAAGTATGATAGATGGTAATCTCTTTTTCACGATAGAGCTCTCCTTGCTGCTGCAGGCAGAAGAGAATCACCTCTCCTGCCAACAGCGATTTAAATTAATTACTGCTACCCATGCGTTTTCTGGTAATAAAGAATACCAATGCGCCAATCATCAGCAAACCGCCAAATACATAGAATATGGTAGTACCAATACCGCCTGTTGTAGGCAAAACAGTGCCGGTACTGTTTGGAACATCTGCTTCAACAGACAGAGCAGTATTTCCATTCACCACAACAGTCTGCGGAGTCGTCATCAGATTATATCCTGCAGGGCTATCTGTCTCCTCAAGATAGTATGTACCATCTGCAATACCATCAAAGTGTGCAGCACCATTAGCATCAGTTGTAACCTCAGTTGCATCAGTCTTATTGGTTACCCATGAAACCACGCCGTTCGTATCGACTTTATAATAATATTTTGTTGTCGTTCCACTCTCTGTAATTTCCTTATACAGCTTAAACTTCGCATCTGCAAGTTTTTTGCTGTCATCCTCAGCCGCATACTTGTCGATCACAATCTTGGATGTGTAGACTTCCTCAACATCTTCTGCTGTCTCTGTTGTGGTGGTTGGGCCATTGCTGTACTCAAGTTGCGCCTCGTTCTTCTGAATTGTTGCAACCGCATTCTTATTCACTGTTGCCGTATACTCTACGAGAATTTCCTTACCAATGTTTGTCTGATAATTCACAACAGGAATTGTAAGCTCAAAGCCGTTAGCTTTATTTGTAACTGTACATGCACCTGTGATATCTGTTTCATTCAATTTTACTGTTACATTCTTATTGAACGTAAGTCCTGTGGACATGGTATCCGTAATCTTGTATGTGTAAGTGCTGAAGCCTGTGGTATCAGGCACCTTGCCTGTAATCGTATATTTTACTGTTTCCCCTACATTAGCACTTGTCTTATCGTCGGTCTTTGTAAAAGGAACATCATTCTTATCATAAATAATTACACTTGGATTCGTAGTAGTCAGATTGCAAAGTGCACCACTGGTACTGGAAACAAAATAATATCCTAAATCAAGTCCAGATGCGCTAGCTTTTCCTTCACTTTCCGCCAAAGGCGTTCCAGTTTTACCACTTACATCCGCCTTCAGAGTATCTGCAAATTCTGCCGCACTGAATCCATCTTTCTTGGTTACAACATATAGTGTGCTGTCCTTGGCGCTTGCTGTCAAGGTAATATCGGAGTATGCCTCAACCGTCGTATACCACTCGGAGCTACTGCTGATTGTATACGAGTATGCCGATTTACTATCGTTGTATTTCACATCAAAAATCTTATATGCTGTATAAGTCTGCCCTGCAATAGGGTTGCTTACCGTGATAGAGCCTGAGCCTGTCTCACCAGCTGCAAATGCGGCTGTACCTATTCCCATGGTAAATACCATTGCGAAAACCAGCAGCAGAGCAAAGAGTTTTTTCGTTTTTTTCATGATTAATTTCCTTCCCTTCCTTGTTTCATGATATTTTCACTCAATGTCATATATACATCACTGTACTTGATATATTGATATACAAAGCTTTCCTTCCTTGTTCCAGAGGTCACATTACTCAGACCTCCCTTCACACCTGCGCCACAGCCTGTACCCGAATGCAGCAGCAAATGCCATCAGCAGCAATCCAAGCGCAGTAAACATATGTGTTCCCATGCCGCCTGTAGCCGGCAGCTCAACGCCAGGATTATTATGAACTGTAATCGTTCTATCACCTGGGCCATTGATATTGATAGTAGCGCTATCATCAGTTCCAATCGTTACATCGCTTTCCTTAATCAGCACGGTATATCCATCGTGCTGAGTCTCATTCAGCGTAATCTTACTGCCCTGGTAGACCGTAAGTGTAACCTTCTCATTATTCTTCAGGTCAAATGTCGCTGTCTTGCCATCCGCAGACAGCGTATACCCTGTTCCCGATATCATCGCCTTGTCACTTGTCAGCGTGAACGGGAAGTTCTCGTTAGTTGATGTCGTCCCATCCACCTTCTTGGTAATCGTCAGCTCCACGGTCGGGTAGTTGACGAACTCAAATGTATATGCGGAATTGCCCGACAAATCCTGCACCTGATCTGCAAACGGAAGAGTTGTCGCATCCCAAGCCTTATATGCAAAGTACTT
>CAVAON010000008.1:0-23990 GCA_963590215.1 Anaerovoracaceae bacterium
GGATTATATCGCAGGCATGACAGACAGATATTCGATAATGATATACGAAAAACTGTTTGATTAATAAATGAATAATCGATAAATTAATTATTCTACTAAAAAAGGAACAGGCATTGTTTTGTCGAATAAGAAACTGTATTTTTGGCAGGAGGTAACAATGTCGGGGTATTCAAGTGCAATAGAAGAGGTTAAAAGCAGGTGTAATATCGTTGATGTTATAGGGCAGGTTGTAGCTCTCAAAAAAGCAGGGAGCAATTACAAAGGAATTTGCCCCTTTCATAACGAAAAAACACCTTCTTTTGTTGTATCAGAAACAAAACAGATATTTACCTGCTTCGGGTGCGGCGCCTCAGGTGATGTGTTTGAATTTGTAAAACGCTATTATAATCTGGATTTTAGCGGTGCTCTTGAAAAGCTTGCAAAGCAATACGGAATTACTATTGAATATTCGAGTAGTCAAAGCAACGAAAAAAAAGACCGTTTATATGAAATAAACAGACTTGCAGCAAGATTTTTTTTCAAAGGTATAGCAAATGCAGCAAGCCCGGGATACAAATATATGACGGGTAGGGGTATCAGCTTTGATACCATCAAAAAATTCGGAATAGGATATGCAGATGACAAATGGGACAGCCTTTATAAATATATGATAGTACAGGGGATTGATGAAGAAACCCTGATGGAAATCGGCCTCATATCAAAATCAAAAGGGAAATATTACGACAAATTCAGAAATCGTGTTATTTTCCCAATAATAAACACAAGAGGCAAGGTCATAGGTTTTGGAGGCAGAGTTATAGGTGATGGAAATCCCAAATATCTGAACTCACCCGAATCTTCAATATTCCTCAAAAAAAACAATCTTTACGGATTAAATCTTGCAAGGCAGGAAATATCTAAAGCAGACTGTGCTATTTTGGTAGAAGGATATATGGATGTTGTGTCACTTTACCAAAGCGGTATCAAAAACGTATCAGCATCGCTTGGCACAGCACTTACTGAAAATCAGGCCAGAATGCTCAAACGATATACTAGAAATGTTGTTCTGTCTTATGATTCCGACAATGCGGGGCAGGCAGCAGCCTTGAGAGGAATAGACATACTTCATAACGAAGGATGTAAAGCAAGAGTGCTGCATGTAACAGATGGCAAAGACCCCGATGAATTTGTAAAGAAAAAAGGTAAACAGGCATTTTTAGAGCTTGCAGATAACGCTCTTTCGTATGCGGACTACAAAATAGCAGTTCTCAAAAACCGTTATGACCTTAATGATACTGATGGCAGACTACAGTTTGTAAAAGAAACTGTAGCAGCACTTAGAAGCCTTAGCCCGGCTGAAAGGGATATATATATCAAAAAAGTAGCAGCAGAAGCAAAAATATCAGAGGGAGCAATAAGGCTTGAATTTCGGGATGGCAGCCAAGACAGACAAACAGAACATGGCAAAGTCTTTGAAAAACCATCTGAAAAGCAAGAACATTTACCAGACGTATCGCCTATGGAGAAAAATCTCATTAAGCTTATCATAAATGACAGTAGAACCTTTGAAACGATACTCCCATACCAATATGTATTCAAAAGCATTGCAGGTAATAATATATTCAGCAGTATTAAAGCAATTTACACAGACGGAGAGGATATAGATATAAACAAACTTGCTGACAGTCTTGATGAGGGAAGCATTAGCGCTTTCCGAAATATTATTGATAATGTATATTTGGGAGGCAAAGATCAGGAGATACTTGAAGACTGCATTATCAGCCTGGAAATAGAAAAACTCCGAGACAGGTATGAAAAAATAAATACAATAATAGAGCTTGCTGATGAAAATGAAAATCAGGAAAAAATAAGACAGCTTATGTTTGAACAAATGGAAATTCAAAAGCAGATGCAGCAGATGAAAGAAAGGGGATAAAGCATATGATTTATAACGAAGCATATGAGAATAAAAAGAAAGAATGTATTGCCTTGCTCAAGGAAAAAGCCCAAAAAAGAGGTGGCAAGCTCTCATATGGTGAAATATCAGAAACCATAGGAAATTTTGATATGGATAAAGACCTCATTGATGACATATATGAAAAGATAATGAATCTTGGCATAGAGATTGAATCAGAAATAGAAATAAGACAGGGAGATGGCGATATTGAACCTGATGATGTGGAAATTCTAAATCTTGATGTCGATGAAATCGAGCACGATGACAGTATGGTTGTAGAAGACGGAAATGTCGATCTGGAGGCTTCGCTGCCAAAGGGAATTAATGTTGATGACCCTGTAAGGATGTATCTGAAAGAAATCGGAAAAGTACCACTGCTTTCAGCTGATGAAGAAATAGAGCTTGCAAAAAAAATGGAAAATGGTGATGTTGAAGCAAAGAAAAAGCTTTGTGAAGCGAATTTAAGACTTGTAGTAAGCATTGCAAAACGATATGTAGGCAGGGGGATGCTTTTCCTTGATCTCATCCAGGAGGGGAATCTTGGACTTATTAAAGCTGTAGATAAATTTGACTGGCGGAAAGGCTATAAATTTTCTACATATGCAACATGGTGGATAAGACAGGCCATCACACGCTCGATAGCAGATCAGGCAAGGACAATCAGAATACCTGTTCATATGGTTGAGACGATAAACAAGCTTATCAGAGTTTCAAGGCAGCTGCTTCAGGAATATGGCAGGGAACCTACTCCGGAGGAAATTGCAGCTGAAATGAGCATTTCAGAAGAAAAAGTAAGAGAAATATTAAAAATAGCACAGGAACCGGTATCTCTTGAAACTCCTATAGGAGAAGAGGAAGACAGCCATCTTGGAGATTTTATTCCTGATGATGAGGTTCCGGCTCCGGCAGAAGCAGCAGCATTTTCAATGCTCAAAGAGCAGCTTATTGAGGTCCTGGATACTCTTACCGAAAGAGAACAAAAAGTACTTAAGCTGCGCTTTGGCCTTGATGATGGAAGAGCAAGGACTCTTGAAGAAGTCGGCAAACAGTTTGATGTTACAAGAGAAAGAATACGGCAGATTGAGGCAAAAGCGCTCAGAAAACTGAGGCATCCAAGCAGAAGCAAAAAACTAAAGGATTACCTGGAATAGATGATAACATTAACAAAAAGACTGCAAATGATAGCAGATGAGATAAGCGAAGGAGAAACTATAGCGGATATAGGAACTGATCATGGTTTTTTGCCAATTTACCTTTGGGAAAATAAAATATGCCCCAAAATCATAATGACTGATGTCAGCAGGGGATCTCTTGACAAAGCAAGGGATAATTGCAATATGCTTTATCCTGGTGAAAACTTTGATTTAAGACTTGGAAACGGCCTTGAGACAATTTCTGCAGCTGAGGTTGATGCTGTTGTGATTGCAGGTATGGGTGGCATACTCATGACAAAGATTATGTCATATGATATGGCAAAAACCAAAAGCATCAAAAAATACGTGCTTCAGCCGAGAATATCAGCAGGAAAGCTCAGACACTGGCTTCTTGCAAACAATTTCAGCATTACTGGTGACAGACTTGTCAGGGAGCGCAGATTCATATGCAATGTGCTGACTGTAAAGAGCGATCCTGGCAAAAATATAAAGGAGCTTCAGGACAATTTATCTTATTTTTCATCCCTTGCAGAAGATGATATACACATAGAAATGCCAATATGGCTTATGCATGAGCCTCTTGGCAGAGAATTTGTACAAAGAAGGATTGATTCAGAAAAATCCATACTGAAACAGCTCGAATCAGGAAATGATAACGATAAAAAAATTATTGTCAAGCAAAATATAAAATATCTGGAGGGACTGCTTGATGAAATTATATGATTTTGTAAACAAATTAAACAGTATAATTCCTGAAAACACACAGGAGCAATGGGACAACAGTGGAATTCAGATAAATTGCGGCAACAAAGACGTCAAAAAAGCTCTTGTTGCACTGGAAATAACCTTTGACGTTATAGAAGAAGCAATAAGAAAAAAAACTGATGTGATTATTACTCATCACCCGTTATTTTTTAATGGGGTCAAAAAAATTGATTGTGATGAAGTTAAAGGCAGATATATAATTGATCTCGTAACAAATGGAATATCAGTATATTCACTGCATACAAACTTTGACAGAGCACATGGAGGTAACAACGATTATATTGCAGACATTCTCGAACTTGATAATGTAAGCCCTCTTATGATTGATGGCTGCGAAGATATAATCACAAGAGCAGGATATTGCACCCCTGTGAGCCTTGCGGTGCTTACAGAAAAACTGGCGCAGGGGCTTTGTATAGACAAAAAATTCATCACTTTTACAGGAGAAACAGATACCGTTATAAACAAAGTGGGAATATGTACCGGTGCAGGAGCTGAATATATAGAAGCTGCAATGAAAAACGGATGTGATGTATTTGTTACCGGAGATGTCAAATATCATGATGCTGTAAATGCCAGAGAAATGGGAATGTGTGTCATAGATGCAGGACATTTTGGAACAGAGCAGATATTTCCAGAGGCCTTTATTAAACTTATGAATTCTGTCGGGTTTATGGGAGTTGACTTGATTCCAAGTGAAACTGATATAAATCCCTTTGAAAAAATTTAATATTATTCGGGCAGGCAGGCAATCGCATGCCATATGGCATGAGGAAAGTCCGGGCTCCACAGGGCGAGGATGCCAGATAACGTCTGGTGAGGGTAACCTTAAGGAAAGTGCAACAGAAACATACCGCCGTAACAGTTTGGCTGTGGTAAGGTTGAAATGGTGAGGTAAGAGCTCACCGGCAGTATGGTAACATGCTGGCCGTGTAAACCCCATTCGGAGCAAGACCAAAAGTGGGCAAAAAAAGCGGCTGCCCGTCGCTGCCCAGGTTGGTGGGTCGCTTGAACCTGCTGGTGACAGCAGGTCTAGATAGATGATTGTCTGATACAGAACCCGGCTTACAGCCTGCCCGAATATCATATACAAAGGATCTTTTATGAAGTAAATATGTATGTAGCCAAATAAAGAGCAGACATGTTTAAAAAATGGTATTTTGTTGCTGAATAATTAAAAACTATACATTGCACTTGCATAATTAGTGTAAAGATGATAAAATATGAGCATATTTTTTATGTTTTAACAATAATTTTAGGAAAGAGGTGAACAAAATGGATAAAAAATTAAGAGTAGGTATACTTGGCGGTACCGGTATGGTAGGACAGCGCTTTATATCACTACTTGAAAACCATCCATGGTATGAAGTCGTAACTATCGCAGCAAGTGAAAGAAGTGCCGGCAAAACCTACGAAGAAGCAGTAGGCGGCAGATGGAAGATGACCACCCCTATACCTGAATCCGTTAAAAAGATAGTGGTAATGAATGTTAATGATGTTGAGCACGTTGCATCTACAGTTGATTTTGTTTTCAGTGCAGTTGATATGAGCAAGGAAGAAATCAAAGCAATAGAAGAAGCATACGCCAAAACAGAGACGCCTGTAGTATCAAACAATTCGGCTCACAGATGGACAGATGATGTGCCTATGGTAATCCCGGAAATCAACGATGATCATTTTGAAATCATTGCGGATCAGAAAAAAAGACTCGGAACCAAGAGAGGGTTTATTGCCGTTAAGCCAAACTGTTCAATCCAGTGCTATGTTCCTATCCTGAATGCATGGAAGGAATTTGAGCCATATGAAGTAGTTGCAACAACTTACCAGGCAATTTCAGGAGCCGGCAAGACATTTGCAGACTGGCCTGAAATGATCGAAAATATTATTCCGTATATTGGGGGAGAAGAAGCCAAAAGTGAAGACGAACCTCTTAAAATATGGGGTCATATTGAAAATGGCAAAATAGTTAGAGCTCAGTCACCGAAGATTACATGTCAGTGCTTGAGAGTCCCTGTTTTAGATGGACATACAGCGGCTGTGTTTGTTAAATTTAAGAAAAAACCAACCAAGGAACAGCTCATCAAAGCAGCTGAAAGCTACAGAGGATATCCACAGGAGCACAATCTGCCAAGTGCACCTAAGCAGTTTATTAAATACTTTGAAGAAGACAACAGACCACAGGCTAAGATAGATTGCAATTATGAAAATGGTATGGGTGTAACAGCAGGAAGAATCAGAGAAGACAGCATTTACGATTTCAAATTCGTAGGCCTTGCCCATAATACAGTAAGGGGTGCAGCAGGTGGAGCAATTCTCTGTGCAGAAGCACTTACAGACAAAGGATATATTACAGCCAAATAAGAGTTTTGTGGACTGCAATTGCATACAGATTGCAGTCCTTTTAAGATGAGAGGAGAAGCCATGATTGCTTTTTTAACAAGTAGCCCGGGAGGATATTACGAAGAATATGGGGTGCGCAAACCATATAAATTCGATGAAAGAAACGGGTTTTTAGATAAACTTACAGAAGTATGGAAGGATAATGCCAGAATACTTCTTATATGTGCAGAGCCTGAGAATATCGAAGAAAATAATAATATGAGAGATAATTTTGTAGATGCTTTCAGACTAAGCGGCCTTTCGACAGCAGAAATAGAGATTTGTGACAATAGAAACAAAGACAAGCTTACAGATCTTATCAAAAACCGTGACGTCGTAATTTTATCAGGAGGGCATACACTTACTCAGAATGTATTCTATAAGGAAATCGGCCTTAAGCCCCTTATACACAAATTCGATGGAATAATTATAGGAGTAAGCGGAGGCACTATGAACAGCGGCACAGAAGTTTATGCACAGCCTGAGCTTGACGGTGAGGTAGCAGATCCTGCATATGTCAGATTTACTGACGGGCTGGGGCTTATGGACTATATGATACTGCCGCATTACAATGTGCTCAAGGATAAATTTCTGGATGGAAAACATCTGATCAATGAAGTCGCAATAGAGGATAGCTATGATAAGAAGATATATGCTATACCTGACGGGACTTATGTGCTGATTAAAGATGGTAAGACGGAGATAATAGGAGAAGCATATCTTATATCAGATGGTAAAATAACAGAGTATAGGTAAAGGGTGCTATAGGACAGCAAGCCTGATAATGGCATAGGAAATTAATATGAGAGAGATCAGCATTTTAGATATAAAAGATTTCAAAATAGGCAATGCTCAGGATATACAAAAAGGTACAGGCTGCACCGTTATAATCTCTGAAAAAGGAGCGGTTGCAGGCGTTGATGTCAGAGGCGGCGGCCCCGCTACAAGAGAAACAGATCTTTTAAGACCCGAAAACATGGTGCAGGCAATAAATGCTGTAACCATAAGTGGCGGAAGTGCGTTCGGACTTGAGGCTGCAGACGGTGTAATGCAATATCTGAGAGAAAAAAACATAGGCTTTGAAACAGGCTTTGGAGTAATCCCTATAGTTTGCGGAGCTGCACTGTTTGACCTCGTGTCGGGAGACAGCACAGCGTACCCGGACAAACAGATGGGATATACGGCCTGCGAAGCCGCCGGCAGCAGCATTTTTAAGCAAGGCAACTTTGGAGCCGGTACAGGTGCTACTGTAGGTAAACTGATGGGAATAGAAAGGCTTACTAAAAGTGGCCTTGGCGCATATGCAGTGGCAGCTGATAATCTTCAGATTGGGGCTGTTGTTGCAGTTAACGCACTCGGAGATGTGTTTGATACAGATACAGGCAGACAGCTTGCAGGACTTCTCAGCGAGGATAAAACACACCTTGTTTCTACGGAGCAGGCAATGTTTGATAAAATCAATACAGGCAGGGATGTGTTTAAGGGGAACACAACCATAGGCTGCGTTGTAACTAATGCAGATATAAATAAATCGCAGTGCTGCAAAATAGCATCAATAACTCACGACGGATTTGCAAGAGCCATCAGGCCTGTTCATTCGTCTGCAGACGGTGACAGCATATTTGTAATGGCATCAGGTAAAGTTTCCGCAGACTTTGATACCATAGGAGCATTATCTGCATATGTGATGAGCAAAGCAATCAAAAATGCTGTGATGAATGCAGAAGCAGCCTATGGATATAAATGTGCGAAGGATTTAGAAAAATGATAGATAAGGCCAGAATATATGAAATTCTCAAAAAGGAAAATATACCGTATAGCAATTATGAGCATATAGCTGTTTTTACAGTCGAGGAAGCAAACCATATAAATATCCCGAACAAGGATAAATGCCTCAAAAATCTTTTTCTCAAGGACAAGAAGGGAAAATTCTACCTTGTATCTCTTAACGGGAACAAAAATATAGACCTCAAAAAGCTTAGAGCTTTCCTTGGAAGCACTCATCTGCATTTTGCAGGAGAGGATGATCTATATAAAGCTACAGGATTAAGGAAAGGCCATGTGACTCCTTTTGGCATCCTAAACAGCAGAGGGTATGATGTTACTGCTGTGTTTGATACGGCGCTTCGCAATGATATTGTAGGAGTTCATCCTATGCAAAACGATGCAACTTTGTTTGTAAAGTTTGAGGATATGAAGAGGCTGATTGAAAATAGCGGGTTCAAGGTAGTTATGTATGAGGTTTAGTATAAGCGCAGTATACAGCAAATATATGCTGCTGTTTTTTTATTTGCCACGGCACTACCTCTGCATATGTACAAAGCCAACTGGAGAATAGATTAGATATCCACAAATTCAGGCATACCATTCTCGAAAACGGCCAGTGCTTTGAATCCAAATGATTTAAGATATTCCATAGCCCAGTCATATCTGTAGCATATATGCTCAGGGAAATGACTGTCAGAACCAAAGGTTATAATTTGGCCGCCAAGTTCGCGATACATCCTGAGTATCTGATCAGATGGCATTGTTAAATCCCCCATGTTATATCTGAAACTGGATGTATTTATTTCAAGACCTTTACCGTTTTGTATCAGGAATCTCAATATCTCATATACGGTTTCTTTGTATGGAGTAAAATCCGGTATATATGGTATATATCTGTCGAGTGCATTTATGTGACCAAGGACATTAAAATCCTTGAATTTGTTGATTGTTTCAAGTATATATTCGTAGTATATGCCTGTTGCTTCTTCGGGCGTCATATTCTCATGAAACGGTTTCCATATGTCCTTGTAATTAATACAGTGAAATGAGCCTATGACAAAATCAAAAGGATGTTTTACTGCATCGGCGCATTTTTTTATTGTAGCATCGCCTGCCTGCAGACCTATTTCTATGCCTCTTAATGCTTTGAAATGGCTGTCATTGTAAAGCTCCTGAACAAGGTGCTGCTCTTTGCAATAGCTTTCAAAATCAAGGTCAAAAGAAAAATTTTCATCTGCAGGATAATCAGGATCATAATGGTCAGTTATTGCATACATTCTGACTCCCATGTCTTTGGCTTTCTTTACCATTTCATCCATAGGTATATTACAGTCATCTGAAAATGAAGAATGTGTATGATAATCGTACATAATGCTGCTCCTTTGTTATAGGAATTTGGTCTTAACCTTGTTCCAGAAATCGTATGTATCAAACCTTAAAAGCTGAACTATTTTATCTGCAAATTCAATTCGAATGCTCTTAACATCTTTATAAATGGTCTCATAACCGTCATTATCTATATATATTGTAGCATCCTTGTTTTTTTCAGGAATGACTCCCAATGATAAATCAGATGGAAGGAGTATGCTTGAAGTAAAACTCCTGTATGCTGTTGTGTTCATAGGTGCAATAGGAGTTACCTGAAGCAGATTGAGCCTTGGATCCACTATGGAGCCTCCCAGAGAATAATTGTATGCAGTAGAGCCTGATGGAGTGGCTACCAGTATTCCGTCACCGCTGAAGCGCTCTATAAAGCTGTCTCCGATAGAGATGTTAAGGTGAACCGCATATGTGTGAGAGCCACGAATGACTATTTCATTCAGCCCTATATGTTCATACGTTGAGCCGTCAGATGCTTTTACAGTTGCTTTTACTGTAGTAAGCTTCTGCAATCTGTATCTGTTTTGTGTATAATTAAAGATGAAATCATCAAGTCTGTCAGGAGATATTTCCTGAAAAAAGCCTAAATGACCGGTATTAATGCCTATTATAGGCATTGAGGGGAAATTGTGCTCATGCATTGTCTGCAGGAAGGCACCGTCGCCACCTATGCATACTGTAAGCTCTGCGTGATGGTCAAAACCAGGATTTACAACAAATCCTGATTTTTCAAGCATTGCTTCAAGCCTTGCTTTTGTTTTTAATGACAGCTCTGTGTTGTTTGCTGTTATATTTACTGTGCGGTTCATAAGAATTCTCCCTGATTGTGTTATATGAGTTTTTCAAATTCATCAACAAGTGACTCAAATACTTTCATTGCTGCTCTGATAGGCTCTGGACTGCTCATATCAACTCCGGCTATCTTGAGAAGCTCTATAGGAGTGTTTGAATCGCCTGTTTTCAGAAATTCAAGATAGTTATCTCTTGCTTTATTTCCTTCAGAGAGTATTTTGGTGGATATTGCAGTAGCAGCAGAATATCCTGTAGCATATTTATATACATAAAATGCATTGTAGAAATGAGGAATTCTTGCCCATTCATATCTGATATATTCGTCATCTGTAAGTGCATCTCCAAAGTATTTTGTGTTAAGTTTGTTATAGCTTTCGTTAAGCCAGTCTGCTGTAAGAACATCACCATTTTCAACAGCCTTATGTGTCATATCTTCAAATTCTGCGAACATGGTCTGTCTGAAGAGTGTTGTTCTGAATTCTTCAATATACATATTGAGCAGATATTTGCGCATTTCAATGTCTGTTTCATTATCAAGCAGATATCTCATAAGCAATGATTCATTGACTGTTGAGGCAACCTCTGCTGTGAATATGGAATGGCTGCCGTATATGAATGGCTGATACTGCCTTGTGTAACTTGAGTGCATTGAGTGTCCCATTTCATGAACAAGGGTGAAAACATCTTTGAGAGTATTGTTATAGTTCATAAGTATATATGGCATTGAATCATAGCTTCCGAAGCTGTATGCTCCGCTTGTTTTGCCTTCGTTTTCATATACATCAATCCATCTAGAGTCAATTCCTTTATTCATTCTTTCAAGATATTCTGCTCCAAGTGGTGCAAGCCCTTTATTTGCAAGCTTTACAGCATCTTCGAAGGTTACTTCTTTTTTTGGGAGCTGGATCAGAGGAACGTATATGTCGTACATTTTCATTTCACTGATACCAAGGAGTTTTTTTCTGAGGTTGATATATCTGTGCAGGGCAGGGAGATTCTGATTGACTACATTAACAAGGTTATCGTAAACTTCTATATCTATGTCATCGCCTGCGAGTGCAGCATGCTTTGCTGATTCATATTTTCTTATTCTTGCGGTTACAACATCTGTCTTGGTATTGTAATTATATGCTGTTGCGATAGTGTTTATCTGGCGTTTGTAAGCCTCGTACATGAGAGTGAATGCTTCCTTGCGAGTGCTCCTGCTGTGGCTTTCCATGAGTGTGATGTAGTTGCCGTGGGTAAGTTCAATCTGATTGCCGTCATCATCTGTCATGGTGCCGAATCTGATATCCGCATTGTTTAACATGGTGAAGATATCTCCTGAAGCATTTGTTACTTCACTGAGCTGTGCCATAATGTTTTCTTCTGATTTTGACAGAACATGGGCTTTTTGCCTGAGTGTTTCACTTATTGCGAATCTGTATATTTCAAGCTCTTTGTTTTCATTCAGAAATTCAAATATTTTCTCCTCAGGGATGTCTAAAAGTTCAGGTGTAAAAAATGATGATATCGCAGACATTTTTGCTATTGCAGCAAAGCACTTGTCTGTCATTGCCTGATATTTTGAAATTCTGTTATCCTCATCTCTTTTCATTCTTGCATATACATATGCTTTTTCGAGCTGCTGCCACATTTCATCCCGCAGTCTGTAAGCCTTAAGGAGCATATCTGAACTGTCTGATAAATGTCCTGAAAGCTTTGTGAATTCATCGGCTTTTTCAAGGGATTGTGCTACTGCCTGTTCCCAGAGTGCTTCATCTGGGAACATAGCTTCTATATTCCATTTGTATTCCTGCTTTATATCTTTTCTTTCTGTCATCTGTATCCTCCTGATTTATGTTAATATTTTATTGGCATTGGTTTGGTGCTTTAATTGTGTCATAATGTAGTATATTATATCATTTGAAGGTTAGGAATATAAGTGGGAGAATGGATTTAAATGAACTTTTTTAAATTGTTGATACGTATGTTCTTTTGGAATTTACAGACAGCCATTTTGACAATATGATGTGGATTTTATAGCAACGGCTGCCGACGAAAAAATCGTGCTGTCAAATGAACCGGGGCTCGAGGCGTCCTATGATGGTATCAAATCCGAAAGCCTAATAGATTGGCTTCTTGACCGGTAAGCTGAAACATTTTCTTTTCATATCTCAAGCCTCCCGTTTTCGGATTTTTAATTTCGTTGATTTAATGCCTTTTCTGTGCCATAATATATATCATACTATCTGAGCGAAAGGAATATAAGTGGGAGAATGGATTTAAATGAACTTTTTGAAATTGTTGATATAGAGACTGCTGAGGATTTTAAGTATTTCGATAACTTTGCAGCCCTGATTGAAAGTGAAGAATACATACCAAACGAAGTGCTTTACGAGTTGTTTTCCAATGTTGATGTGTATCTTCTTTCGGAGCTTACAGACAACTATTTTGACGATATAATGGAAGGGGTTCCGGAGGAAGAGGCAGATCTTTTTACCTTGCTGGATAATATAAGGAGGGTATTGAAGGGATATGTCGAAAATACAGATGATGAGAGAAGTATGGTACTGTTTACGGATGAAATCTTGCGATTCAGAAATTGGTACAATTTTGATACAGATGTAAACTGTCAGAACAAAAAAACGCAGGATGTCAATACAGTACCTCTCAAAGAAGCACTTGTGCTTTACAGAATTGAAAAACTCAGAGAAAGTGAATATATGTATGATTTCTCAGAATGCCTCGATTATCCTATTGATGAGTATGTGATATCATTTACGGCATCAGGTAATGAATATGAGGATTATGAACCGGGAAATGAAGAAGAAGAGCTTTTGAGAAGTGATTTTATTTTTGATGATGAGTTTACAGACGACTACTGATTATCTTGCTTTTTTCGCTGACTGTATTGTTTTTTTGAAGCGGGCTGCGGCTTGCTTTTTTTGATGTTTGGTGGTAACATTATTCAGTTAGCTTAATTTCAAGAGAGGTAGTCATGACAGAAAAAAAGAATTACATCAAAGGAATGCAGGCAGCAATATTCTGTTCAGTTTTGTGGGGTGTGCTGCCTTTGTACTGGCAGGCATTAAGACCTATAAATTCAGGGGTTATAATTTTTTACAGGATATTTCTTGTAGGACTTGTATGCTTCATAGCTTCATCAAAGATATATGGAATCAAAGAAGTGTTAAAGCCTTGGAAAGATAAAAAAACTGTACTTTCCAATATAGTTGCAGGCCTTATTATCACCTTTAACTGGAGCCTGTACATATGGGCTGTAAATGCTGATTTTGTTATACAAACATGCATAGGATATTATATAGAACCGCTTATGGTATGCGTGTTTGGAGTTGTGTTTTTTAAGGAAAAGCTCGAAAAACACAAACTTACGGCAATTGTATTTGCAGGAATTGGACTTGCAGTCATTCTTGTTCATTTCAGGCAGGTTCCTTTTATCGCACTTGGTCTTGCACTTTCATTTGCAACTTATGCTGCAATCAAAAAAACAAACAAGCTGCCTCCTCTCATTTCCTTGTTTTACGAGACTGTATTTCTGATGCCGATAGCGCTGGCAGTGATTATATATCTTGAAATAACAGGTATGGGGGCTCTTCATACAGGGGCAGCTTACCAGTATGTACTTCTTATGCTTTGTGGCATACTTACGGCAATACCGCTTGGATTGTTTGGCGTAAGTGCGCAAAACGTGCCGCTTACGACGCTTGGTATAACTGAGTATCTGTCACCGTCTATTGCTCTTGTGCTTGGAATTTTCGTTATGAATGAACCTTTTGATATGATTCAGCTCATATCATTTATAATTATATGGATAGGATTGGTGTTTTTTACTATGGGAGAGATAAAAAAAGACAAAAAGTCATCTGATGATGTTGAATTTTTCAAAAACTTCAAAGGACATGACAGATTTGATTTTCCGGAAGGAATTCATAGAGTCACTGCAGGATTCGGCGGAGAGGCCATACTTGTTACATGCTGTGAAAAAACGGCAATGATTGACTGCGGTATGGCATATTGCGGTCCTCAGATGATTAAAAATACTGAACAGTATCTTGGCGGTCGCAGTCTTGATTACGTATTTATATCTCATACTCATTATGATCATATCGGTGCGTTGCCATATATAAAGCAGAGATGGCCGGAGGTAAAAGCTGTAGGAAGCAGCAAAGCAAAGACAGTTTTTCAAAGAGACGGGGCAGTGCAAACCATCAGAAGGCTTGGCATTGAGGCACAGCATACATACAGTAAAAGCAGAGAAGAAATACCTGTTCGCGGTCTTGATGTTGACATTGTTGTTTCAGATGGCGATAAAGTATCGCTGGGAGAGCAGTATATGTACGTGCTTGAAGCAAAAGGGCATACAGATTGCTGTCTGTGCTATGTTTTAGAACCTATGAGCCTTATGTTTGCATGCGAAAGCACTGGCGTTATAGATGAGGATCAGAGCGTATGCAGCGCAATACTCAAAAACTATGATGATTCTATTGAGAGCGCTCGTAAATGCAAAGCGTATGGTGCAAAGAAAATAATAACTCCGCACTTTGGAATCATTCCTGAATATTTTAATGATTTATATTTTGATAAATTTGTTGAAAACGCTGCAAAAGAGCGGGAATTTGTCAAGAACATGTACGGCAAAGGATTTTCGGATGAAGAAGTTCTGCAAAAATATAAAGATCATTTCTGGAGCGAAGCAAGGAGAAGCGTACAGCCTGAGGAGGCTTTTATGGTTAATGCAGTAAATATAATAAGGGTTCTCAAGAATTCATAGCAATATAAAAAGGACGCATCTGAAAGATTAGGATACGTTCTTTTTCTATGCATTTTATTCGATTTCAAAATACTGTGAAACAATATCGGCAGCAGTAATATCCTCAAGAAATCTGATTATTATATTTGAGGCATCATCCCATCTGTTATAATTAAGTCCAAGAGACAGCAGAGAAATATTATTGTTTCTGTTTTTGATTATTCCGCAAAGATGTGTCTCAAATGTGTCGGTTTCTTCGATTTTGTTTCCAATTACTTCATTTGCCGCAAACTGAAACGAACCAAGAAGCCCGTGATTGTCATATTCCTTCCACAGCACGGAGGAATATGTTTTTTTGCATTTGAAATCAGATATTTCAGCTATGGTTTTTATTGCATCGTCCATTTCATCAAGAGTGGAATATGATTTGCTTGCCGCTTTTATTCTTACAGAGGCTGTGCTGTTTTTTATTGATAATCGGCCTATATTTGTGTATGCGATTGTATCATTAGTTTCTTCATCTGTGAGATAAACGCCGCTTATCATAGTATAAAAAAGACTTACTATATCGCTGGCACTTTCTGGAGTCAGAACTTTTGAAGGCATGTCTGTCTGTTCATATGAAAATTCATAGCCATCTTCAAGATCTCCCCATTTTTTATCGAATTTTGCAATGGCTTTATCAAGGCGTTTTTCAAAATTTTCAATATCTGATTCAGATATTACAATGACAGCAGATGCTTTTGTGCCATAATTGTCAGATGAAGCACATCCACTGAAGCTTGCCAAATCATAAAGCAGACCATTTGTTTTGAAATTTGCAAGAATGCTGTTTATGTTAAGTAGCGGGTTGGGGTGGCCTTCTTCAAGATTTGAAACCTTACCGCCTTTGAGATCCCTGATTGTAATCCTGTAAGCTGTATCGTATCTTGGTGCGGTATAGTGTATTTTTTTTGTAAGTTTGTATTTTGATGAAGCTGCACATGATGTGAGAAGCGAGAGCTCATCATCACTGTATTCAAGATTAATGAAATTATCAGCATCCAGATATTTTTTGTCAATTTTGTCTGCATTATCAGCAGGTGAGACTATCGCTGACAGTGCACCATGCTGCTCGAGATTTGTAATACTGTGCATCATAACAGCAAGATATTGCATTTCAGTTTCGTTGTTTTTACCGCTTATGCTGCAATGCAGTATAGTTGACGGATATTCGCCGCAGCCTTTGGAGGCTTTGAATTTCATGACAAGGCTGCCGTTTGAAGCTTTTTCATATGAAATACCATTGTCTTTTGCCCAGTCGCTGACATAATCTATGATTACAGATGCATCAGCTTCACTGCCTTCAGCTGTAATTAAATCATTGTACAAGGATGCAATAAGCTCTTCTGTAGTTGGAACATTGGGTTCTTCTTTTTCTTTGGCACAGCCGCATACTGTCAGCAATGAAAATATGAGCAGCAACGAAATGATTTTTTTAATATTTATGAACATAAATTTGCCCCTTATTGTTTATTTATCAATTAAAATGCTTTATAATAATATCATAGATTGGCTTGCTTTTACAGACTTTTAATGAAATAGGGGTAAAATTAATGGAATCCAGAAATTTAGTTATCAGAGAATCAGTTTTTGAAGATTGCAAATATTTTGCTGAATGGGAGGCTTCTTCAGAAGTGAACGGATACTTTAACATAAGCGATCAGCAAAGCTATGGGGAGGTTGTCAAAAAATTTATTCTTGATAATGAAGACAATACAGCAATGCAGTTTACAATATTTACAAAAGCTGATAACAAACCGATAGGAAGGATGCTTGTAACAAGAATAAACAGAGAAGAAGATTCTCTTGATCTTACCAGGATATATATTGCGGATATTGCAAACAGAAACAAAAAATACGGCACGGAAGCATTGAGTGCTTTTCTGGAATATGCTTTCATCAATCTCCACATGGAAAGAGTAACTGTTGATTACATCATGGATAATGATGCAGCAGAGCATCTGTTTCGAAGCCAGAGATTTCAAAAAGAAGGAGTTGCAAGAAGCGGCTGCAAAAAAAACGGAAAATACTATAATCTGCAGCTTATGTCACTGCTTCGTGCAGAATTCTTCGAAAATAGAGACTTGTAAAAATTTATCGGCCGGATATATTCCGGTCATTTTCTTTATTCGTTGAAATCAGGGCATTTTTAAGATGCTATAGAAGTGATAGTAAAATTATGGCATAAATAACATCAAAAAAAGGATTGACAAATTGTGCTTTTTCTACTTTAATAGTATTTGTTGAACACAATATGTTGTGGTTTCGCATTGAAATAATATGAACATTATCTGGAGGTATATTTATGAATACTATTACAAAGATCAAAAAAAGAGACGGCAGAATAGTAGATTTTGATAGAGCTAAAATAGCAGATGCAATATTTAAGGCTGCTCAGGTTTTAGGTGGCAGAGACAGAGATATGGCAGATGAGCTTGCTATTGAGGTTGAGGCATATCTTTGTGATAAATATGCAAATAAAGTACCTACAGTTGAAGAAATACAGGATGCTGTCGAAAAGGTTATGATTGAAAATGGTCATGCAAGAACAGCCAAGGAATATATTCTATATAGAGCAGAGCGTACCAGAATGAGAGATATGAACACACGTCTGATGCACATATATGATGACCTTACATTCCAGGACGCTAAAGATAACGATATCAAGAGAGAAAATGCCAACATTGATGGAGATACCGCGATGGGCACAATGCTCAAATTCGGTTCAGAGGGATCCAAAGAGTATTACAAGATGCGTATACTCAAGCCTTCTCATTCCAGAGCGCATGAGGAAGGGGATATTCATATCCATGACATGGATTTTCTGACTCTTACAATGACTTGCTGTCAGATAGATCTTGTGAAGCTTCTTGAAGGGGGATTCAGCACAGGCCATGGACATCTGAGAGAGCCTCAAAGCATAGAAAGCTATGCTGCACTTGCATGTATTGCAATCCAGTCGAATCAGAATGATCAGCATGGTGGACAGTCTGTTCCGAATTTTGATTACGCACTTGCCGTAGGTGTCAGAAAAACATACAAGCGTGCATATTGGAAGAACCTTGCTGAGATACTCGATTTTCTGTATGATATAGATGACAAAGAAGGACTTACAAAACAGATAGGAACTGCCATAGAGGAGCAGTATGGAGTATTTCCGTGCATGGCATGGGATAACAATTATCTTGAACTTGAGGCAGAGAAGCTCAAAGAATACATACCTCAGGAGGATATTGACAAAATCCAGCAAAAAGCAGTTAAATTCACAAATGAAGAAATCGAAAAAAGAACTTATCAGTCCATGGAAGCTCTTATTCACAACCTCAATACAATGCATTCAAGGGCAGGTGCACAGGTTCCGTTCAGTTCCATCAACTACGGCACTGATACATCTCCTGAGGGCAGACTTGTAATGAAGTCAATACTGCTTGCAACGCAGGCAGGGCTTGGCAACGGTGAGACACCGATATTTCCTATACAGATTTTCAAGGTAAAGGAAGGCGTCAGCTACAATCCGGAGGATCCTAACTACGATCTTTTCAAGCTTTCATGTGAAACATCAGCGAAGAGACTTTTCCCTAATTTTTCTTTCCTTGATGCACCTTACAACATCAAATACTACAAAGAAGGGGACTACAATACGGAATGTGCATATATGGGCTGCAGAACCAGAGTTATAGGCAACGTATACGATCCATCAAGAGAAATAGTGACAGGCAGAGGCAACCTGAGCTTTACATCAGTTAATCTGCCGAGACTTGCAATTAAAGCAAAAGGAGATACAGATTTTTTCTTTGAACTCTTAGATCAGAAAATAGACCTTGTTATAGATCAGCTTTATGAAAGATTCAAAATTCAAAGCTCCAAAAAAGTCAAGAACTTCCCGTTCCTGATGGGACAGGGTGTATGGATAGATTCAGATAAGCTCGGACCTGATGATTCCATTGCAGAGATTATCAAACACGGAACTCTCAGCATGGGATTCATAGGGCTTGCTGAGTGCCTCAAGGCACTTATGGGAAGCCACCATGGAGAGTCTCCTGAGGCTCAGAAAATGGGACTTCAGATAATAGGCTATATGAGAAAACGCATGGATGATAAATCAAGAGAAACAGGCCTTAACTGGACGCTTCTTGCAACTCCTGCAGAGGGACTGTCAGGTAGATTTGTAAGGCTTGACAAACAAAAATACGGAATCATACCCGGAGTTACAGACAGGGAATACTATACCAACAGCTTCCATGTGCCTGTATACTACAACATCAATGCTTTTGACAAGATAAAAATAGAGGGTCCTTATCATGAACTTACAAATGCAGGCCATATATCATACATAGAGCTTGACGGAGATCCATGCAAAAATCTGGATGCCTTCGAACAGGTTGTCAGATGCATGAAAGAAAACGGTGTAGGATATGGCTCCATCAACCATCCTGTAGACAGAGATCCTGTATGCGGATATACAGGCGTTATAGATAATGAATGCCCTTGCTGCGGACGTAAAGAAGAAGATGACGGAGTGGGATTTGAAAGGATCAGAAGAATCACAGGTTATCTTGTAGGCACCATGGATATGTGGAATGATGCCAAAACCGCAGAAGAAAGAGACAGAGTCAAACACTTATAGACAGGGCAGGCAACATTATGAAAGAGATTACTACTTTGCGTATAGCAGGAATCATAAGAGAGTCGATAGTTGACGGCCCCGGCATCAGATTTGTGGTATTCGGGCAGGGCTGCCTCCATGACTGCCCCGGCTGTCATAACCCTGATTCCCATGATTTTAATGGCGGATATGATTGCAGTATAGACAAAATTCTTGAGGAGACAGACAAAAATCCACTGCTCAAAGGCATTACATTCAGCGGTGGAGAACCGTTTTGCCAGGCTGAGGAGTTTGCATTTCTGGGAGCAAAAATCAAAGAAAAAGGTCTTTCCGTAGTGACCTTTACAGGATATACATACGAAGAGCTCATTGAATTAGATGATAAAAATATAAACGGTCTGCTTGAGGTTACAGACCTCCTTATAGACGGCAGATATATTGCAGAGCAAAGAGATCTGACTCTCAGATTTCGAGGTAGCAAAAACCAGCGCATAATAGATATGAACAAAACAAGGCAGACCGGTAATATGGTGATAGCCAAAGAATATATGGTATGATAGTAAACGATGGACATACTCATCGGACAGAAAAGCACCCTGAAAAGGGTGTTTTCTGTAGGGGTAATTAAAACAGCAAAAAAGATACATTTGCAAAGAAAGTAGTTGTGTAGTATGATTGGTTTAACTAAGTGATGTACGAAACTACTGAAATAAGGTAAAAATTAATAGGAGGTATGATATGAGAAAAATAATTTTAACCATACTATTGTGCCTGTGCCTTGTAGGGGGGGCAATGCCCTGTGCAGTATGGGCTGATAATCCAACAGAGTTGAAATCAAGCAACCTTTCAACGTATACTGAAACATCGGGTGGAATGCTGAAACTACAAAGTGGGAGTTATAAGTTAGCAAGCGATATTACAATAGACAAAACTTTGAAGATTGAAGGCAATGTTACTCTTGACCTGAACGGATATGTGCTGAGCTTGGCAAAAGGCAGCAAAGGCAGCGTAATTAAGGTATGTACCAATGGGGCACTGACAGTCCAGGACAGCAATCGGACAGCATCACACTATTTCGACAAGTCTAATGCTGTTTGGACACTTGCTACAGAGAACACTGCACCTGAAAACAAAGTGGAAGTTAAAGGTGGTGTTATAACCGGGGGGAATGCTATTAAAAATGATGAAAGCGACGGGAAAGGTGGCGGCATACGTGTGTTCGGAGCACTTAATCTTTACGGCGGAAACATTGTGGGTTGCCAGGCAGCTAGTAAGGGAGGAGCTATATACGCGCAAGATGATGGAGTAAAAACTGGTTCTTGTAACGTTACAATCTCAGATGGTACTATTTTCGGCTGTGGTGCCTATAATGATTCGGTGATTCATGCTAGTGTAGCAAAAGGGGAAGTTAAAATTAGTGGGGGTAAATGCGATGGCAGAATATTTATTGATGCAAGCAGTTTTGCTATGTCAGGTGGTGAAGTAAGCTCTTTGAGTATAGAGATCAATTCAAGTGGCAATCGAAGTATAACTGGCGGCACTATTGGTTCTTGTCAGATTCCGGAAACGAACACACAAATTTCTGGCGGAACATTCAATGGCAAGGTGACCAACTATGGCACTATTTCCGGCGGAACATTCAATGGCAAGGTGACCAACTATGGTACTATTTCAGGGGGAATATTTTATAGTGATGTAGAAAACAGCAATGATAGTAACGGACATACAGGCACGATTAACGAACTGACCGTAGATTATAAACTCAATGGTGAAGATTATGCAAAACAGGTTCTGCAAAGCGGAAATACAGCTACCCGCCTGACACCAAGGGGATATAGCAATTTCGGCGATTGGTATACAGATGCAGATTGTAAACAGCCATATAACTTCAGCACAGGTGTAACCGGACATACCATGCTGTATACAACAGGTACCCCTACAGAATACACCATTACCTATAATTTAGACGGTGGCAGTATTGAAAACGGTGCGAACCCAACATCGTATACGGTTGAGAGTAATGATATTACATTGAATGCTCCAACCAGGACAGGATATATCTTCACAGACTGGAGTGGTACAGATATTACATCACCAAGCAAGAATGTAACAATAGAAGAGGGCAGCATAGGTAATCGTGAGTATACAGCCAATTGGACAGAATGTACAGAGCATCAATACAGCAGCTCTAAAGATACCACCTGTGACCTGTGTGGACATGTGCGTACAATCTATTACAGTGTCACTCAGCGACCTGCTGTAATTGCACCTGAACATGGTAAGATTATTTTGTCATATAATGGCAGGACAGCTACTGTTACTCCTGATGAGGGATATGAGATAGAATCTGTAATGGTAAATGGCGTGGATAAAGGTGCTGTTACTACAGTTACGGGATTAAGGACAGGTGATAAGATAGAAGCAGTATTTGCAAAAACCAAGGCAACCCTTGATGCGGAAGTTAAAGATGCAGTTGCAGGGATTGATTCTATGAAGGCTCGCTCATCAAGAACCACTAAAGGAAATATTAAGGTGGTGATGGAACTAAGCGATGAGGAGAAGGCAATGATAGCCAATTTCAAGGAACAAGGTTACACTGTTAAGTATCGTTTTTATCGCTCAACCAAGAAATCATCAGGGTATGTGAATAGGATTGAAAAAGATACTGATACATTTATCAACACAGTAGGCAAGAAGGGAACCAGATACTACTACAAGGTACAGGTTCGTGTATATGATGACAGCGGCATACTGATGGCAAAGACAGAATTAAAGAATTGCAAGTATGCGGTAAGGAAATGGTAGGTTGGAAAAGAACTGGATAAAGGAAAAGGCAGAAAGTAAAGTCAGTCTGCCTTTTTATCTTTTTATTTATTTTTGAATTCAGGGCTTCTTTTTTCAAGGAATGCCAGCATACCCTCTGATTTGTCCTGTGAAGCAAACGGCGCCGTGAACGATTCCATTTCAAGAGCGCTTGCAGTCTTCATATCAAGACCATAGCCGTTATTTATAACTGTTTTTGTAAGCGCAATTGCGATAGGGGCTTTTGATTTGATTGTATTTGCAAGCTCTTCCGCTGCATTCATAAGCTCGTCTGCTGGAACAACCTTTTCGACAAGCCCTATTTCATAGGCTTCCTGCGCCCCTATAACCTCGCCTGTCATAATCATAAGCTTGCCCTTGGCCTTGCCTACAAGACGAGGGAGCCTTTGCGTACCGCCAAAGCCCGGTATGATTCCAAGACCTGTTTCGGGCTGACCGAATTTTGCTTTTTCTGATGCAATTCTGAAATCACATGCCATTGAAAGCTCGCAGCCACCGCCGAGAGCATATCCGTTTACTGCGGCAATTACAGGTTTCTCAATTGCCTCTATGAAGTTCATAAGGCCATGACCCTTAATCATCATATTTCTTCCCTGAATAGGGTCAAACTCGTACATTTGAGCTATATCTGCACCTGCAACAAAAGCTTTGCCCTCTCCTGTAAGAATCACAACTCTTACGGTTTCGTCTTCGTTTGCCTCTGTAAAAGCATGGTGAAGATCATCAAGAACCTGCATGTTAAGTGCATTCAGAGCCTTTGGTCTGTTTACAGTAATGTAGGCTATGTTGTTTTTGACTTCGTATTTAACTGTTTCGTACATATTAAAATTTCCTTTCTGTATATAATTTAGACGCAATACGTCGTTTTCATCTGTATTTATGATAACATACGGGAGGCAAAGTATGCAATGCATACTTAACTGGAATTATCAGACCGGAATTAAAAAGTATCGCAATTAAGTCTTCATTTTAGACAAACAAGTAGAATAAGCGCACTTGAAAATGGTTTTGATGTTATGTATAATTTAGCTTGTAGAGGTATCTATATAATCAACGCTTTCAGGAGAACAAAATGGAAGATACAATCAAAAAAATTCTTAAAGACAAAGTAGACCCTATACTGGCTGCACATTATGGTGGAGCAATGCTTACAGCAATAGAAGATGGCGTTGCCTATATCAAATTCACAGGAGCCTGCGCACAGTGCCCATCGGCACAGGATACTCTGGAGCAGGTTGTAAAGGATATAGTGATGAATGAATGCAGCGATATTAAGGATGTCAGACTGGATACGACAGTGAGCGAAGATTTGCTTGATATGGCCAGAAAAATCCTTAATCATGAGATTTAGTTTGAAATGAACATTTGCTGATCAATAAGGAGATGGATTTGTTCTAAAATATAAAAAGGAGTGATTTTATTATGCTAATGACAGGCGAACAGTATGTTGAGAGTTTAAGAAAAATGAAAACAAGAGTGTATATGTTTGGTGAAAAGATTGAAAACTGGGTAGATCACCCAATCATCAGACCATCAATCGACTGTGTTAAAGTAACTTATGATCTTGCACAGGATCCTCAGTACGCTGACCTT
>CAVAON010000008.1:24000-26754 GCA_963590215.1 Anaerovoracaceae bacterium
GGTATGGACGCATTCAACGCTGTATATTCAACTACTTTCGAAGTAGACAAGAAATATGGAACTCATTATCATGAGAACTTCAAAAAATTCTTAACTAAAGTACAGAGTGAAGACCTGGTAGTAGACGGCGCTATGACAGACCCTAAGGGCGACAGAGGACTTGCACCTCATCTTCAGAAGGATCCTGATCTTTTCGTACATATCGTAGAAAAAAGAGAAGACGGTATCGTAGTAAGAGGAGCTAAAGCTCACCAGACAGGTACAATCAACTCACATTGGCATATCGTAATGCCTACACAGGCTATGGGCGAAGATGACAAGGCTTATGCAGTATCATTTGCATGTCCTTCAGATGCAGACGGAATGTTCATGATTTACGGAAGACAGTCATGCGACACAAGAAAGCTTGAAGAAGGCGCAGATGTTGACCTTGGAAACGGTAAATTCGGTGGCCAGGAAGCTTTAGTAGTATTTGATAACGTATTCATTCCTAATGACTGCATCTTCTTATGTGAAGAATATGAATTCGCAGGAATGCTCGTAGAAAGATTCGCAGGATATCACAGACAGTCATACGGCGGATGCAAAGTTGGTGTTGGCGATGTTATCATCGGAGCTGCTGCACTTGCTGCTGACTACAACGGAGCACAGAAAGCTTCACATATCAAGGATAAGCTCATCGAAATGACTCACCTTAACGAAACATTATACTGCTGCGGTATTGCTTGCTCAGCTGAAGGATATCCTACAGAAGCAGGTAACTACCAGATTGACCTTCTTCTTGCAAACGTATGTAAGCAGAATGTAACAAGATTCCCTTATGAAATCGTAAGACTTGCAGAAGATATCGCAGGCGGATTAATGGTAACTATGCCATCCGAAAAAGATTTCAAATCAGATCTTAAGGTAGGCAAGAACGGCGAGACAATCGGAGAAATCTGCAACAAGTTCTTCGCAGGTTCACCAGCTTGCACAACTGAAGAAAGAATGAGAGTTCTCAGATTCTTAGAAAACATCTGCTTGGGTTCATCAGCAGTTGGATACAGAACAGAGTCATTACACGGTGCAGGTTCACCACAGGCTCAGAGAATTATGATTGCAAGACAGGGCAACCTTCCTGCAAAGAAAGAATTAGCTAAGGCTATAATCGGAATTAAATAATTTCGGATTTTTAAGGGGACGGAGGATGCTCCGTCCCCTGTATTCAAATTATGAGGTAACATTTAACATATGAAATGCGGTGTTAGATTTTGCGGTGGTTGCAATCCCAGATACGACAGGGGAGAAGCACTCAACAAGATAATAGACAGACTTAAAAACAGCGATATCGAGTTTAAGATAACGCAGGAAGACGAACAGTATGATGACCTCCTTATTATAGGAGGATGCACCAACTGCTGTGCAGGTTATGACCAGTTTAGCTGGTCCGGCAAGGTCAGAAAAATGTGGGCAGCCGAGCATATAGAGAAGATTATAAACGAGTTGCAGAGCAGCTTGTAGATATACATAAAATTAGGAGGAATTAGTAAATGGGTTGGAAAGAATATTATGAAAGCAAGATAATGTCAGCAGAAGACGCCGTAAAAATGATTCATTCAGGCGACAAAGTTGTGCTTGCACATTGCATAGGTGAACCGCCTGCACTTGTAGATGCTATGGTTGCAAACCATGCAGCATACAAAGATGTAGAAATTTCACATATGGTAAGTCACGGTTCAGGTGGATATACAAACCCTGAATATGCAGAAAACTTCCATACAAATGTATGGTTTGCAAGTGGCAACACAAGAAAATGCATAGAAGCAGGTAACGGAGATTTTACTCCTATGTTTTTCCATGAGATTCCAATGCTTATGAGAACTGGAGATATCAAAGTGGATGTAGCTATGATAATGGTAACTCCACCTGATGAAAATGGTAAAGTTTCAGCAGGAGTATCAGCAGATTATACAGTGCAGGCTGTAGAATCCGCAAAGGTGGTACTTGCGCAGGTAAACAAAAATATGCCTTTTACATATGGTGATGCAATATTTGATGTTGAGCAGATCGATGCTTTTGTTTTAGCCGATACTCCACTTGTAGAACTCCCACCTGCTAAGATAGGACCTATAGAAGAGGCTATAGGCAAAAACTGTGCAGAGCTTATCAATGATGGAGATACATTGCAGCTTGGCATTGGAGCTATTCCTGATGCAGTATGCCATCAGCTTACAAACAAAAAACATCTGGGAATACATTCAGAAATGCTTGGCGACGGACCTATCCTGCTTTATGAGGCAGGCGCTATAGACAATAGCAAAAAAGCTATAGATACAGGCAAATTTGTATTTAACTTTGCTATGGGATCGAAGAAAACTTATGATTTCCTTGACCATAACGAAGAATGTCTCCTCAAAGTTGTTGACTATGTAAACCATCCTATGGTAGTTGCGCAAAACCCTAATATGGTAAGCATCAATGCATGTATAGGCATTGACTTTTATGGACAGGTTGCTGCAGATACAATTGGATACAGACAGTTCTCAGGTGTAGGCGGACAGGTTGACTTCATAAGAGGTGCTGCGATGGGACAAAACGGCAGAGCAATTATAGCAATGCCTTCAATAACAGTTAAAAAAGACGGCACTAAGCTTTCGAAGATTACTCCGCTTTTAGGAGAAGGTCAGGTTGTTACAACTTCAAGACATGATGTGGATTATGTTGTAACTGAGTACGGTATTGCCAAACTCAAAGGTAAAACTGTAAGAGATAGAG
>CAVAON010000008.1:26798-44168 GCA_963590215.1 Anaerovoracaceae bacterium
TATAGCTCATCCTGATTTCAGAGATGAACTCAAAGAAAGCTTCAAAAAAATGTTCAAAGTAGAATATTAATTATATATGTTAAAGTTTTTTATTTAATTTCGGAGGTATTAAAATGCAAGCATTAAGAGTAGTTCCTGCAATCCATTATTTTGACACTTTTAAGGATTTCAATGAAGAATTCAAATTTGGCAAGGGTGATATCCTTGTAACAAATCAGTGGATGTACGATCCATATGTTAAGCCACTTGGTATAGACATGCCTGTAATTTATCAGGAAAAATACGGTGCCGGCGAGCCTACAGATGAAATGATGGACGCTATGAAACAGGAAATGGATAAATATGAATATGACAGAATCATAGCTTTCGGAGGCGGTACAATCGTTGACTGCTGCAAAGTTTTAGCATGCGAAATTCCTGACAAGGTAGCTGACCTTTACACAGGTAAAGTAGCTCCTAAGAGAGTTAAAAAGCTGGTAGTTGTTCCTACAACATGCGGTACAGGTTCAGAAGTTACAAATGTAGCTGTAGCTTCAATTCCATCACTTAATTTGAAGAAGGGTATTGCTGATGAGCAGACTTATGCAGATATCGCAGTACTTATTCCTGAATCACTTCAGGGTCTTCCTGACAAAGTATTCGCTACTTCATCAGTAGATGCTTTAATTCATGCAGTAGAAAGCTTCCTTTCACCAAAGGCTTCACCTTTCACTGAAATGTATTCATTAAAAGCAATCGAAATGATTATGAACGGATACAAGCAGATTGTTGCAGCAGGTGGCAATACTGCCGAAAACAGAAAACCTTTACTGAAAGATTTCCTGATCGCATCAAACTATGCAGGTATTGCATTCGGTAATGCAGGCTGCGGTGCAGTTCACGCTTTATCATATGCACACGGTGGAGCATTCCACATTCCTCATGGCGAAGCAAACTTTATCTGTTTCACAGAAGTATTCAAAATGTACATGAGAAAACAGCCAAAAGGCAAGATTGAAATCGTTAACAAGATTTTAGCAGATGTATTAGGCTGCAGCGAAGCAGACGTATATGCTGCATTAGATGAGTTCCTTGGTAAGATTATTGAAAAGAAACCATTGAAAGAATACGGTATGACAGAAGATCAGGTTGCAACATTTGCAAAGTCAACTGTAGACAACCAGCAGAGACTTCTTGGCAACAACTATGTATTCCTGAGTGAAGAAGAAATCGCAGAAATCTTTGCAAATCTGTACTAATATACATAGCAAAAAATATGATTAATGTGCGGCTGAGTAATCAGCCGCGTATTTTTTTTGGCAGCAGAGCCGATTTAAAAAAATCCAAAAATACGAAGGGAATATCATTGTCAGAAATGTATGAGATTTTTCCCTAATGTTGAACTATCTGAATTTAAGGTTCGTTCAAACAGAAGCGGTTGCATTAGAGTCGACAGCTATACCGTAATCAAAAAAATTATACAGGAATGCGGGCTGGACGAAATGATACCACGCATCATAGGTAAAGACAGCAGACTATTCTTAGATCTTGCCGCATATTGACTCCATTGCATATGACAAAAGGAACCGCATCCCACTTTTTTTGTGAAGATTATCCCGGAAGCATTGTAGATGTTGTACAGCTTCAGATCATGCTGGAAAAGGTTAAAAGTTATGGATACAAAGATGTTGGTTTTATCCTTGATAGAGGATATTTCAGTGAGGCAAATCTGCGCTTTATGAACAGGAACAGTTTCCCTTTTGTAATCATGGTAAAAGGGGTAAAAAAGCTGGGCAACAAATCGCTTAGAGGGTATGGTGAAGAATCAGTTGAGGCTAAAATATGCATAAAATTTGTAGCACTCGTAATCAGAAACAAGGTACATACAAGCCTGAGGGATGCTGTTTTGGAGGATGATAAAAAAGCAAATTATATGAACGTCCCTGCAGCGATAATGAACTGGAAAAGATAAAAATGGTGAGGCAGAGGTCTGCAAACCCTTTATTTCACGGTTTAAATCTGGGTGTCGCCTCCAGAATATTTGCAAATGCAAACTTTTATCTTTACAATGCCTACTTTTATGGTATTATGAAAAAAGAAATTGGAGATAAAAGATATAGTAAAAAGATTTATACAGGTGAAGAAAATGGATGTATCATATAATAAATTATTCAAGTTGTTGATTGACAAAGAAATGAAAAAAACTGTTTTTGCTAAAACTGTAGGTATCAGCGCCAATACTTTAGCGAAACTTTCGAATAACGAACTGGTTTCAATGGGTGTTATAGTTCGCATTTGCAGAAATCTTAATTGTACAGTGGATGATATAATGGATATCTTACCTGAAACTGTATATAGATAGGAGGAATATATGTTTTTAGAATCATTGGTTCTTCATAATTTCAGATGCTTTTCCAATCTGGAGGTAAATTTTAAAAACAGGCTTACGGTTCTTGTAGGAAACAACGGTTCGGGAAAATCAACGGTTCTTGAAGCTGCTGCCATTGCAGCAGGGACACTTACTTCTGCAATGGATGGACTGACAAATTACGGAATCAAAAAAAGTGATGCGCATTACAAATGCTTTGATTAGGGAAGCAATGTAGATGTTCAGCCTCAGTTCCCGGTTGAAATCACTGCTTCAGGAAAGGTTGACGGCAAAGAAATTTCATGGACAAGAAATCTGAATACTGCAAACAGCAGAGGCGGTTTTGCATCAGCAAAAGAACTTACCGCAATTTCATACAGCTATCAGGAGAAAATGAGAAATGGCGACAGAGAGTTAAAGCTTCCTGTTATTTCTTACTATGGTACAGGTCGTCTCTGGAATCAGCATAGAGAAAAGAAGAACGATATATTTGAAAAAAATAATAGAAGCAACGGATATGTTGACAGTCTAGATGGTGCTGCAAATGACAAGCTGATGATGAAATGGTTTCAGAAAATGACAATGCAGCAGATTCAGAGAGGTCAGGCGATTCCAGAATTCACAGCTGTAAAAATGGCTATGGAGCAGGTATTTGCGTCTGTTACAGGATTTTCTGATGTCAATGTGCAATTCAATCTTGATACAGGAGATATTGATATTATCTATTTTGATAAAAACCATGAGCATGTAAGAATTCCTGTTTCATTACTTAGTGATGGTTACAAATGCACAATCAGTTTAATTGCCGATATCGCATATCGCATGGCAATTCTTAATCCGCAGCTGCTTGATAAAGTTTTGGCTGAAACAGAAGGCATCGTATTAATTGATGAAATTGATCTGCACCTGCATCCAAGATGGCAGAAGCGGATTTTAAAGGATTTAATGAGTGTATTTCCAAAGGTTCAGTTTGTTGTAAGTACACATGCGCCGGAGGTTATTAATTCAGCAAAGCGTGAATCTATTATCGTATTAGATAACAATGAAGTTCTTGCGGCAGCCGATGAAACCTACGGAAAGGATGCGAATACCATTCTCAGAGAGGTTATGGAGGTCTCTGCAAGACCGGACGATATACGAGAATTATTTGATAAATTCTATGAACTGGTTGATGAGGAAAAATGGAGTAAGGCTGAAACTGTAATCGAGCAGCTTGAGGATGAAATAGGAAATAATGACCCAGAAGTAAATGCCTGCCGAGTGCGCCTTGAATTAGAACAGCTATGAGGTGAGCATTATGATTGAGATAAAAAAAGGCAGAGAGCCTAAAAAGCTGCTCCGGTACAGGCAACAGGTGGGTGCATCCTATGAGCATATGGACAAAGATGTAAAAGATGAACTGCTGGAAAAACTGCTTAATGAACAGGGGCACATCTGTGCCTATTGCATGAGGCGTATCCCGGAAACAAGAACTTTGCCAGAGGGAGTTGCTCCCGTAACTATCGAACACTGGCTGCCGAGAAATCCGGGCAGCGGGAAAGAACATAGTCAGGGGCTTGATTACAGAAATATGTTTGCTGTATGCTCCGGCAACAGGGGATGCGGAAACAGGAATGGAATGACCTGTGATGCCCGCCGAGAAAATCAGAGGAATCTTTTATGAGCTAAAGAAAGAAGCCGCATAATTTGGCAAACCCAAAAACAGGAGTGTTTCAAGAGGCAGTTTAAACTGCCTCAAATTGTGCTACTCACAATTATGTATATGCTATTATTAAAGCGTCAGCCCTATTTTTTTGGCAGCAGCTGCAGCTGATGAATATGCGAACTGCAGATTGAATCCGCCAGTGTCGCCATCAATATCCACAACCTCACCGATAAAATACAGGTTACTGTATTTTTTTGATTCCATATTACGGAGATTGATTTCATCAAGTGATATACCGCCTGAAGTAACCATAGCTTCACTGAACTTGCCCGTATTGCTTATTATATATCTGTGGCAGGTGAGCGCCTCTGATATTTTTGAAATTTCATCACCTTCAATACAGGATGTCTTCATATATGGGCATACTCCGGTGTCTTCTACTATTTTAATTGCAAAAGCGTCAGGAATATTAAAAATGCGTGAAACATATGTATGTAATTCTTTTTTGTTGCCCTGAAATGTGTCTTTTATCATTTCAGCAGCTTTGCTCTGAGTAATAGGGTATACATAATTTATTTCAAGCTCATGGCCTTTTTGAGCATATCTTGATATATCCAGTATTGCAGGACCTGAAAAAGATTTGTGGGTGAGAAGTACATCACCTGTTTTTGAGGCTATTTCACGATTGCTTTCAAGAAGCCTGATCTGAATATTTTTAAAAGAGATGCCTGCCAGCGCTTTATATTTATAGTTGTAGGTATATATGGGAACAAGGGCAGGCTTTGCAGTATTCATATGTATTCCAAGCTTCTCAATAAGAGGGTATAATGAGCCGTCAGAGCCTGTTTTAGGATATGACATACCTCCTGCAGCTATAACAAGCTTTTTTGCTTCAAATGAGCTGTTTTCTGTTTTTACGATGTACGTATTTAGGGTAGTGTCATACATAATATCGGTTGTTTTCTGCTCAAGAAGCAAAGTGAAACCGTTTGCTTTGGCTCTGTGTATAAGCATATTTACAATTTCAGAAGCTTTGAGGCTTGCAGGGAATATTTTGCCGTCCTCTCTTGTTATGGTTTTAATGCCATTTTGGTTGAGAAATTCTATAAGAGTCAGGTTGTTTGAGCCGTAAAGAATGCTTCTGATGTATCTGCCATGGCTACCGTAGCGTGAAATAAAGTCTTTGATGGAGCCATCGTGTGTAATATTACACTGTCCGCTTCCTGAAAGGAGCAATTTAAGCCCTGGTCTCTGACTGTGATCTATAATCAGAGATTTGCTGTTCGGCTCTGATAGAGCACTAAAAAATAGTCCTGCAGCGCCCGCACCTATTACTATGATATCATAACGTTTCATTTTCAAATTCCTCTAACATCTTTAATATTTCTTCAAAGGGAAATCCGATAACATTGCTTAATGAGCCATCATATCTGTCTATAAATCTGCCAAAGTATCCTTGAATTGCATATCCACCGGCTTTGTCATACGGCTCATCAGTTTTGAGATAATCTGCAATATCATCTGCGGTATATTCTTTAAAATACACTTTAGTCATACTGTTAAATACTGTTCTGAGGGAAGTGCCTGCTTTGATAATTGCAACCCCGGTTATAACATAATGTGATTTGCCTGAAAGCTCCATCAGGATTCTTAAAGCGTCTGACTCGTCTTTTGGCTTGCCTATTATTTTGTTATTGTAAACGACAGTGTCTGCCGCCAATATGTAAGGATGGCTGTTTTTGAGTTCTGTGCTCAGATTTTCCTCTACATGGAGGGCTTTTTTTAATGCAAGAAACATACATGTTTCAGTTTTACCGTCATAGACAGGTGAGTTTTCTTCTATATCTGCAGGAATAACGATAGGGTGTATATTATGTGCTTTCATCATTTCAATTCTTCTCGGAGATGATGATGCAAGTATTATATTGTTCATAAATGAAACCTCTTTAGATTGATTTTCTTTTATTGTATCAAATACCTGGATATTGCGCCAGTAGTTTGGTACAATATGATTATACAGATGAGAGGTGAATGTATGTATAAGATTGGCATAGATGATGTTGTCGAAAAAGAATACAAAGGAAACCTGCCTTTTTCTGCGGTCTTTTTTAGATTGTATGATAGAAAAATAGCATCAGGTGAAATTACTTTTTCTTCACTTAAAATGAGCAAAGCAGAGTTTACAGCAATGTGCATGAATAGTGAATATGTGCCGGAAATTCAAAATATACTGGAGCTTTGCAACAAAATGAAGCTAGAAACAAAAGAAGCTGAGTCTCTGATTAATGCTGCAGGATATGGGTTCAGAGAAAAAAACGGTTGAATATGAAAAGAGGCTTTCCGTGATGGAGAGCCTCTTCATTTACCTTCATATGTTTATTCAGTTTGTTCTGTATTGCCAGGTTCAATCGGCTGTTCCGGTTCCTCCGGTTCTTCCGGTTCTTCCTGTATATATTCAGGGTTGATAGGATATTTGCCTGTATCTGAATTGTGGATATGGCAGTAATATTTAGGCAGCTTGTTTTTAAGAGCTTTTGCTGCATCATCTTTGCCTGCGCTTACGCTGAATGTCTTTTCTTCAATATCAGTACAATCCGGAGTAGGAAGTTCTCCACTCTCAGCACAAACCTCTACTGTCTCAGTGAGCTTAGGCATCGAAATATTTGATTGTGTGCCCGAAACAAAATATTCACCATTATATCTGATTACATTTGATGGGGCTGATTTGAAGCTTTCTGCAGGTAAACCTGCACATATCTGTCGCATTATTTTTGACCAGAGTCGTGCAGATGCTGTAGAACCTTCAGTAAGCTGAATATTCACGTCATTACCTATCCAGAGTGCTGCTGTATATTGCGGAGTAAAACCGCAGAACCATGCATCGACTTTATCATCAGTAGTACCTGTTTTACCGGCAACAGGCTGTACACCTATGGCAGCAGCATTTGCTATGCCGTTTGTAACTGTTGTTCTCAGGATATCATCCATTATCCATGCTACCCCGGGATCAAGAACCTCGTGTGTTTCCTGGGTATTTTTGAGAAGCACATCTCCGTTTCTGTCTGTAACTTTCGTATATGAAACAGGTTCAGTATATGTACCAAGATTTGCAAGCGCCGTATATGCACCGGCCATTTCAACAGGAGATATTCCGTTTGTCATACCTCCAAGAGCCATAGCAGCGGCATTCATATCATTGACATCGCCTGTTTCAACAACAGAAGTTATGCCGAATTTCTTGAGTTGTGCTGCTGCATATTCAGGACCGACTTCGACTAATACCTTGACTGCACAAACGTTGATTGATTGCTGTACAGCCTCTCTCATTGTAACAAAGCCTTTGTAGCCACTGTAAAAGTTCTTTGGCCATACCTGGCCGTTTACAGTCATTTGTGCATCGTTTATGATGCTGGCGGCTGACCAATAGGAGCCATAAGTGCCAGATGTTGATACATTGCTGTCATAGTTGTCATACATATATGTAAAGCTTTGTTTTTTGCCCGACTTTGCGGCCTCCAGTCCCTGCTGCAGAGCAGAAGAATAAACTGCCAGAGGTTTGATTGACGAGCCTGGTTGGCGTGTGCTTGTAGCTCTGTTATAAAGAAGTCTTCCTGAAGCGCCGCGGCCACCAATCATTGCTTTGATCTGAGCTGTATCATTATCAATAATAACCATGGCACTCTGAGGCTGATTGATTTTTTGTCTCAATGTAAAGTTCGAAGATTTCACTACAAGATTTGAGCCTGATTCAGTGAAGAAATCAGCAGTTTTTTTGTTTTCAAAAAAGTCAGCACTTATAATCATGTTGCCTTTTTCGCTCAGTGATTTGTATTTGGCATCAATAGACAGCACTCCTCCTTCTATTGAATAGAAGAAGCCGTTTTCTTTTATATACATATTTTTAAATTCAATATTGTAGTCTGTTTTACCATCGACTTCTGTCTGATAGAATGCAAGGCGTTTGTTTTTTTTGATCAGCAGGGAACCATCTTTTCTCCATTTGTATTCAGATGAATAAAGAGTAAAATCACCATCGCTGTTGAAATAGCTGTTGTAATTGTAAAGCAGTACTCCGCCGCCACTATTCAGGATGTTACCGTTTCCGTCAGTTCTGAGATTTGCAGTGCCGGGGAAATTGCTTGTGTCAGAGTATTCTTTTTCGACTATTTCCTGAGCATCGGAGCTCAATGTCGTATAGATTTTAAGTCCACCGTTATATACATATTCTCTTGCCTGGCTCTCGTCCATACCTTCGCTTGTCTGCAAATCCGCTACAACTTCATCTATCACGTAGTCTGTGAAATATGAAGCAAAGGAGCTTGAAGAAGTGTTGCTTAAATGTATGTGTTTTTTGAGACTTGCAGAGAGAGCTTCATCTCTTTCTTCTGATGTGATGTATCCCTGTTCACACATAAATTCAAGAACAGTATCTCTTCGTTCCTTTGAAGCTTTGCCATTGTAATAATAAATCCAGTCGTTGTCCTGGTTTATAATGTTCTTGTCATCTGAGGCTACCGAACCTTTTTCGACGCGAAGCACCAAAGCTTTGTCGGAAGGGGATTGAGGCAATGCCGCAAGAGCTGCACATTCAAGCAAATCAAGCTCATTTGCATCTTTTGAAAAGTATGCATTTGCTGCAGACTGTATGCCATAAGTACCGTAACCGAAATTGATTGTATTCAGGTATGCTTCTACAATCTGTTCCTTGGTAAGCTCTTTTTCAAGGCAGATTGTATAATATGCTTCTTTTATTTTTCGTGCATATGTCCTCTCGTTGTCAAGATATATATTTCTTGCAAGTTGCTGAGTCAATGTACTTGTGCCACTTATCTGTTCACCGCTGAAAATACTGTTTTTGATTGCTCCCAGTATTCTTACAATATTAAATCCATGGTGCTTCCAGAAGGTTTTATCTTCAATTGAAACGATTGCGTTAATCATATCCTCAGGAATCTGATCATATTCAATGTTTGTCCTGTTTCCTTCATCACCGGCATATATACTGTATATTTGGTTTTCCTCATCATCATACAGGATAGAGCTTTCATTTAACATAGAGTATATATTGTCCGGATCTATTTTGGGTGCCTTGGCTATGACGACTGTAGCATATAAAGCAGCAGCAAGAATCAAGGCAAGAATTACCAGAAGCAGTATTCTGATTATCTTTCTTACTCGTGATTTTTTACCTGTAGTCTTTTTTTTGCCTCGTTTGCCTGGTCGTTTGCCTGGCTGTGCTGTTTCCGAAGCATTGTTGTTATCATAAAAAGCATCAGTTCTTCCTTTGCTTTTTTTTCTTGATTTTTTCACAGGTCTTTGTGGTATGTGTTCGTTACTGTAGTTATCTGACAAAACTCCACCGCCTTTCAAGTCACAAAAATATAATATATTTTATCACAGGATAAAGGGAAATTCAAAGAAAATCGTTGTCAAATCCCGATATTGTAAATTTCTATACGTTTTTTGCATAAACATATTGCCAAATGATGTAATGAGATATAAAATATGTATTGGAGTAGAGGAGACAGCAAAGCCGGTAAATCAGGAGAAATATATGAGAAGACCGGCAATTTTAATAGCTGCTATATTGATAGTATCTATACTTGTAACAGACAGCATTATAGGGTATACAGAGGATTATCTTGAAGGTTTTGATGGTGATAATGTTTCTGTAACCGGCAGAGTCATTAACGTAGTAAAAAAAGATGACGAGTATTTCAAACTGCAGCTTACTGATGTCAGAATAATCTCTGATAACGGCATACGTAGCTACAAAAATAAAGTTCTTGTCAATGTGTATTCCGATATGCCTCAGTATAGAAATTTTTTATGGGATGAAGTTTTCGTGTCGGGAGAAGTTTCGATACCCAAAGAACGAACCAACCCAGGCACTTTTGATTACAGGAGATATCTTAAAAGCATTGAAATAAGGTGTATTATTACAGCAGATGATTTACAGCGGCTTGAGACAGCAGCAGGCATAGCATCGCTGCTTAAATCGGCAAAATGTCGTGCGGCGGATATTTTTGAACACATTATAGGAGAGAATGCTTCTGTTATCATGGGAATTATGTTTGGAGAAACCTCCGGCATAGATGATGATGTTATTGAAACCTTCAGAAGAGGCGGGACTGCCCATGTGCTTGCGGTAAGCGGGCTGCATCTTGGGCTGCTCTATTCTTTTTTGTGCAGGTTCAAAAGAAAAAAAAGAAGTATCTTTGCAGATATAATTATAACGGTTGCTCTGGTATCATATGCAGCGCTCGCATCCTTTACAGCATCTGTTGTGAGAGCATGCCTGATGATAATCATACATATTGCAGGAAATCACCTGAACCGAAGATACGATCTTTTGTCTTCATCATGTGTTTCGATGATTATAATTCTGGCAGTGCGCCCGATGCAGATATATAATACGGGATTTCAGATGTCATTTCTTGCAGTCATAACTCTTGCAGTCATGATGCCTCTGATACAAAAGAAAATAAATGGGATACTGTTGCCTATGATCGCTGTACAGGCAGGGATGGTGCCATACACGATGTATGTTTTCAATTACATATCATTCACCTCTGTTATAAGCAATATCCCTGTATATTTTATTGCAGCTGTTATGGTACCTTCAGGGATTATAACTGTTGTTTTCTGCTGGCTGCCGATAATAGCAGAACCTGCAGCAATGCTTGCAGGCGTGTTTGCAAAGCTGCTGCTTTGGTGCAACGACTTTACATATATGGGCGGGGTATTCACATTTGATGTTGCAAGTCCTTCTGTAATATTTCTTGCTGTCTACTACATATTTGTGTTCTATATATGTTCAGAAGCAGGACAGATATCTTTAATCAGGCGCAACTTTAAGAAAATTACATCTGTGTTTGTTGCGGCTGTAATCATTGGCACTGGAAGCAGTGCATACTTTTCAGACGGATTTGAAAAAACAGACATGATTTTTGTAGATGTAGGTCAGGGCGATTGCCTTCATATAAAGGCGGGAGGCAAAAATATCCTTATAGATGGGGGTGGAAACTTCAACTACAATATAGGGAAAAGCACGTTGAAGCCATATCTTCTGAAAAACGGTGTAACCAAAATAGACATGGCAATAGCAACACATCTGCATACAGATCATTATCAGGGACTCAAGGAGCTTTCACAGACGTATCGGATAAAAACGCTTGGGGTATATGAGGCAAACAGTGTTAATGAAAGCACTCTGAAAAATGAGTTTGAGGCAGATGGTATATTTTACCTTGCTGCAGGAGACGTTATAAATGTCAGCAAGTCAGTATATATCGAAGTGCTGAGCCCGGATAGAGGCAATGATTTGGACGAAGAGGATGAAAATAAAAACAGTCTTGTGCTCAGAGTCAACGTTAAAGGAGTTACCGTGCTTATGACAGGAGATATCGATGAAAAAGGTGAGAATGCACTAATATCTGATACTGGAGTCAAAGCCGACATATTAAAAGTTGCTCACCACGGCAGCAAATACAGCTCATGTGATGAATTTATAAAAGCGGTAAAGCCACAGATTGCTGTAATACAGGTTGGTAAAAATACATACGGACACCCGTCATCTGAAGCAATCGAAAGGCTTGAAAAAAACGAAGCAGCAGTATATAGAAATGACGAAAAAGGTGCGATAGGTATTACTGTGACAGGTGATAAAAAGGTGAAAATTTCAACGATGTGCAAATAACAGGTAATAAATGCAATCTTGCAAATAGAGATTACCGATTGTATAATAATCGTGCACAAATTTTTAAGGCGAGGGTAAATCATGTCAGAACATGCATTCAAAAAAATCGGCAGAGATATCAAAGAAGGCCGCATCGGGAGCCTTGTGCTGCTATATGGAAAAGAACAATATCTTGTAAGCTGGGCAGAGAAGCTGCTTGTTTCGACATATGTAAATCCAGACATAAAACAGATAGATTATACTGCATTTGATGCAGCCACTTCAGAGCTTTATGAAATCACAAACGCATGTGAAACAATAGCAATGCTTTCTGAAAAAAGAGTTGTGTCTGTAGCTTTCGGGCCAAAATCAAAATTAAAAGCTGAGGATATACTGAATGAAGCAGATAATCTGCCTCACGAAACACTGCTTATACTTGTATTTGAAAAAGAAACGCTTGACAAAGAAATTGCTGAAGCGGCAAAAGATAAAGCAATTTTGTATGACTTCACATCTCTTGATAATAGCTCGCTCAGAAGCTTTATAGGCAAGAGATTAAAAGCTGCAGGCAAAACCATAAGTAATGCTGCATTGAAAGAATTCATCGAAACAAGCGGATATTTCCATAAAGAAAGCGACTATACATTATACAATCTTGAAAATGATCTGAAAAAAATCATAGCACATTGCAGTGGTGACGAGATAAGTAAAGAAGAGGTTAGTGATCTTACTGATGGTAATATTGAAAAAAATATATTTAAGCTTGTAGATGCAGTAAGCAGAAATCGCAAAGATGAAGCTTACAGAATGCTTCACAATCTTTTTTCGGCAGGAGAAGAGATTTACAAAATACTTTATATGATTGTCAGCCAGCTTGAAATTATTCTTTCTGTAAAAGAGCTGCGAGAAAAAAGTATGAGCATATCCCAAATCAACAAGGCGCTTAAAGTCCATGAATACAGAATCAAAAAAGCTATTCCGGTAGCTGATAGATATTCAACCAAAAAACTAAAACGTATATTAATAAATGCATATGAAATAGATAACAATTATAAGTCAGGCCTTATTGATGGCAGGCTTGCCATAGAGTTGTTCATCGCAGAAATGTAAAAAAGGGATTGATTCATTCTATATTAGAATAGACGATTTAGACAAAATTTTAACAATCAGTACGTTTTCGACCATTTACAACATGTATACAGTATGATAAAATATTAACTATGTGCAGGAATGCACATAGTATTTGTTTTCACATAAAATTTTGTATAAACAGGAGGACGAAAATGAGCAGTCAGTGTTGCTGTGGTGGCGATAAGGCCAGCACATTTACAGAGTTGGCACCAGTACTTGAAAAATATGCAAAAGTTCCGGGCAGTCTGATTACAATCTTACAGAAAACGCAGGATATTTACGGGTATCTTTCAGTGGATGCAATCAACTATATTTCTGAAATGACAGGAATCAGGCCGGCAAAGATTTACGGTGTCGCAACCTTTTATTCGCAGTTCAGATTGAAACCAATAGGTAAATATCTGATTATGCTGTGTCAGGGTACAGCCTGTCATGTTAACGGATCAAAAATGATAGCTGAAGCAGTTTGTGAGCATCTTGGAATTTCAGATGGTGAAACAACAGAAGACGGCATCTTTACTCTTAATAATGTAGCCTGTCTTGGCTGCTGTTCCCTTGCACCTGTAATGATGGTCAAAAGTGCGGAAGGCGACGAGACCTATGGCAATCTTACCAAAGACAAAGTAAGAAAAATTCTTGATGAAATCAGAGAAGGGGCATAGGAGGTGAACAGTATGAAAGTTGTTATCGGACAGGGCAGCTGCGGTATAGCGACAGGTGCCAGAAAAACAGCGACTGAGTTTGAAAAACAGATTGCAGATAAAAAGCTTGACATTAAGACAGATGTTACAGGTTGCGTGGGAACATGCTATCTGGAGCCTATAGTTGATGTATATGAGGACAACGGCGATATGACCAGATATGTCAGAGTACAGCCTGAAAACGTTGCAGAGATAGTTGACGGCCATCTTGTAGGAGGAACTCCTGTAGCAAGCCTTGCAATCAGTGATGAAGACAAGGAATTTATAAATAAGCAGCAAAGAGTAGTACTCAGAAACTGCGGTCTCATAAATCCTGAAAAAATAGAAGAATATACAGCTGTAGGAGGTTACAAAGCCGCAGAAAAAGCTGTTACACAGATGACACAGGATGAAGTTATTGAAGAAATTAAAATCTCGGGCCTCAGAGGCAGAGGTGGCGCAGGCTTTCCTACATGGTTCAAATGGAATGCCGCAAAGAGCTCACCGGGCAAAGAAAAATACATCGTATGTAATGCCGATGAGGGGGATCCGGGTGCATTCATGGATAGATCAGTTCTTGAAGGTGACCCGCATTCACTTCTTGAAGGTATGATTATAGGTGGTTATGCAATGGGAGCCGTAGAGGGCATTATCTATTGCAGAGCTGAGTATCCTCTTGCAATCAAAAGACTTGAAATAGCCATGGACCAGGCAAGAGAAAAAGGCTTCTTAGGCAAGAACCTGTTTGGATCCGGCTGGGATTTTGATATCAGGATTAAAGCAGGTGCAGGAGCATTCGTATGCGGAGAAGAAACAGCTCTTATAGCTTCACTTGAGGGTGAAAGAGGTATGCCAAGGCTCAAACCTCCTTTCCCTGCTGCAAAAGGTTATTGGCAAAAACCTACCAATATCAACAACGTTGAGACATTTGCAAATGTACCTTGGATAATGGCAAACGGTGGTGCGGCTTTCGGAGCTATGGGTACAGAAAAATCAAAGGGTACCAAGGTATTCGCTCTTGCAGGCAAGATAAAAAAGGGCGGACTTGTAGAGGTGCCTATGGGACTTCCACTAAAAGATGTAATCTTTGGAATCGGCGGAGGCATCAAAAACGACAGAGAATTCAAGGCAGTTCAGATGGGAGGACCGTCAGGAGGATGTATTCCGGCATCCCTTATAGATACTCCTGTAACATATGAAGATATCAACAAGACAGGTGCTATTGTAGGTTCAGGTGGTATGATTGTTATGGATGAGAATACCTGTATGGTTGATATGGCAAGATATTTCCTTGACTTCACCAGAAAAGAATCCTGCGGCAAATGCAATTACTGCAGAATAGGTACCAAGAGAATGCTTGAAATCCTCGAAAGAATAACACAGGGCAAAGGCCAGGACGGCGATATCGAAAAACTCGAAGAGCTTGCTGCCAAGATTAAAGACGGCTCACTTTGCGGTCTTGGACAGACAGCACCAAATCCTGTTCTTACTACTCTTAAATATTTCAGAAATGAATATGAGGATCATATCTATAATAAGAAATGCACGGCCAAGTCCTGTACTGCACTGATTTCATTTGAAATCACAGACGCATGCAGGGGATGTACATTATGTGCAAGAAACTGCCCTGTTGATGCTATCAGCGGTAAAGTTAAAGAAAAACATATTATTGATAAAGATAAATGCGTTAAATGCGGCAGATGTGAGGAGCATTGCAAATTTGATGCAATAATAAGAAAGTAAGAAGGGAGGAATAAAATGAAAACTTTCAGATTAAACATTGACGGCAAAGAAGTATTCGGAATTCCGGGACAGACAATCTTAGAAGTAGCAAGAGAAAATGACATATTTATTCCTACTCTCTGCTATGATGAAAGAACTAAAATATATGGATCATGCGGATTGTGCATGACAGAGGTTGAAGGCAATCCAAAGCTTTGCAAGGCTTGTGCAACACAGATTGCAGAAGGTATGATTGTCAGAACCAATACAAATAGGGTTATAGAATCAAGAAAAACAAATCTTGAGCTTCTGCTTTCAAATCACGTTGGTGACTGCAGACCTCCATGCGTGCTGGCATGTCCTGCAAATACAGACTGCCAGGGGTATGTGGGACTTATCGCAAACGGAGAATACGAAGAAGCAATCAAGCTTATCAAAGACAAGGTTCCACTACCTGCATCGATAGGTAGAGTATGTCCGCATCCTTGTGAAAAAGAATGCAGAAGAGGCCTTATAGACGAGCCGATTGCAATTCAGAACCTCAAAAGATTTGCAGCCGACGTTGACCTTATGGAAGATGCATGGGAGCCTGAAATCGAAGAAGAAACAGGCAAGAGTGTAGGTATCATCGGCGGAGGTCCTATGGGACTTTCGGCAGCTGCATTTTTAAGACAGATGGGACACAGCGTTACAGTATTTGAAGCCATGCCTAAAGCAGGCGGTATGCTTAGATATGGTATCCCTGAATACAGACTTCCAAAGGAAGTGCTCGATCAGGAAATCGAGCTTATCGAAAGAATGGGTGTAAACCTTATAACCAATACAAAAATAGGCGCTGATATTCCGTTTGAAACAATAAAACAGGATTTTGATGCAGTGCTTATCGGTATAGGCGCATGGGTATCAACAGGAGTAGGCTGCCCGGGTGAAGACTCGGAGGGCGTTATAGGTGGTATTGACTTCCTTCGCAAAGTAGTAAGAAACGAATATATAGATCTTGGTGAGAAGGTTGCCATAGTAGGCGGCGGCAATACGGCAATGGATGCCTGCAGAACTGCTGTAAGACTCGGAGCTAAAGAGGTTTACAATATTTACAGAAGAACCAAAGATGAAATGCCTGCTGATATGGTTGAAATCGTTGAAGCTGAAGAAGAAGGCGTTATATTCAAAAACCTTACAAATCCTGCAGAAGTTATAGCTGACGAAAATGGCCATGTTAAGCAGGTTAAGCTGCAGGTTATGGAGCTTGGAGAACCTGATGCATCAGGCAGAAGAAGACCTGTGCCTGTAGAGGGCAAATTTGAATATCTTGATATAGATACTATGATTCTTGCAATTGGACAGGCAGTAGACGCAGGTATGTTCGAAGGTCTTGACAAAACAAGAAAAAATGCTATAGCATATGACCCTGAAACATTTATGACAAGCATTCCGGGAGTATTTGCAGGCGGTGACTGCGGTAACGACAAGATCTCAATAGCAATTGAGGCTATTGCAGATGCAAGGAAATCTTCATATGTAATAGATGCATACCTTAACGGTGAAGATGTCAAATACGAGAAACCGTTTGTAGTCGAAAGACATGACATCACAGAGAAAACCTTCGAGGACAGAGAAAGAGAATGCAGACCAGTAATGAGCCAGCTTGAAGCAAAAGAGAGAAAAGACAACTTCACAGAGGTTGTTGACGGCTACGATGAAGAGCAGGCAGTCAAAGAAGCAAACAGATGCCTTGAATGCGGATGCCACGACTATTTCGAATGCAAGCTTATAGATTTCGCCAACGAATATGATGTTAAACCTGACAGATTTGCAGGCGACATTAACAGGATAGAATACGAGGATAATCATCCGTTCATAGTAAGAGATCCTAACAAGTGCATCCTCTGCGGATTATGCGTAAGAGTATGTGATGAGGTTATGGGAGTCGGAGCATTAGGGCTTGTTCACAGAGGCTTTGATACAGTTGTTAAACCGACCCTCGAAAAACCTCTTGAGGAATCAGGCTGTATTTCATGCGGTCAGTGCGTAAGCGTATGCCCTACAGGCGCACTTCAGGAAAGACAGTCAGTTGCAAAAGAAGTGCCTGTTGAAACAGATATTACAGCAACTACCTGCGCATACTGCTCAGTAGGCTGCGGACTTGAGCTTGAATCCTGCGGAGCTA
>CAVAON010000009.1:0-21637 GCA_963590215.1 Anaerovoracaceae bacterium
GGCCTGCAGCATTGTTCAGACCAAGCGCTGTATTAAATAAGCCTGTAACTGCAAACAGCATAACAAGCATAAATGCTGTAAACCTGAATCTTGATTTTACTTTCAAAGCTTTTTTCATAACGCTCACCCTCTCTAAACATTTGTTCTTGAACACATTATAAACGAATATTCGTTCACAGTCAAGAGAAAAATTAAACAAATGTTCTAAAAGGACGAGAACGTACTATCTTATGAAATTGGTAAAGACAAAAGGCTCTGGCTTAGGGGTCTCAAGAATGCGGCCATCCCCTAAAGCTAATAGTTTAGTATTTCAGATGGCTTAATTTGTCATATACCCTGTCGCTCCAGTCAAGTATTTTCTGCTTGTTTTTGAGGCACAGCAGCGTAAGTATTATAACTACAACAACAAGAGCAACAACAAGGGTATAGTTTTCAGTCTTGGTAAATGTGCCCAGCAGTATGCTCCCCATCATTGCAGGGATTCTTGCTATTGATGAGATTATAATGAATGGCCCCCATTTGAGATTTGAAAGGCCTGCAACATAGTTTACAAAATCTTTAGGAAATCCCGGTATGAAATAAAGCACAAACATCAGTATATATCCGCGTTTAGAGCTGAATTTCTCAAGATATTCAACGACTTTCATCTGCCCGAAGCAAAGATACATAAAATCTCTACCAAGGAGTTTTGCCAGGAAAAATGTGATTGTTGCCCCTAAAGCAATACCTGTCATTGAAAAAAGTAATGACTGCCACGGGCCAAAAACGTATCCGGCCGCAAACTGAAAAGGTTGCCCCGGTATAACACATATTATAATCTGTATTATCTGCGCACATATATAGGACAGTACCCCTGTTCTTCTGTGCTCTGCAAGATAATTCTCAATATCACTGACACTTGTAAACTGCGTTATAAAGTCTCGCTGGAAAAAGTAAAAATACAGCGGTATCCCCACAAGAATAACCAGTAGAATAAATGCTTTGAAATAAATATTTATTCTTTTTCTTTTCTGCTCAGTAATAGCCATATCCAATCTCCAATCTTTGTCCCCGAATCCTATATGTTCAGAAGCTTTTCATCATAAAGCTTTTGCAATGCTTTTATAACTCCAAACTTTGAGTGCTCATAGGTAATACCTCCTTGAAAATACACATTGTACGGCTCTCTGATAGGTGCATCCGCAGAAAGCTCTATTGATGACCCCTGGACAAATGCACCGGCAGCCATCACTACAGGATCCTCATATCCTGGCATATCCCAAGGCTCAGGACTTACGTAGGAATCTATTGGCGCCGCAGCTTGTATGCCCTTGCAGAATGCCACAACAGCCTCAGGGGAACCAAGTCTAATGGCCTCTATGATATCGCTTCTTTCATCTTCAGGCTTAGGGCAGACATCATATCCTAGTTTCTCAAATACTTTGCCACAGAGTATTGCGCCTTTGACAGCTCCGTTTACTGTCCTTGGTGCAAGGAAAAGTCCCTGAAGCATGGTTCTTGTCTGTCCGAATGTAAGGCCGCATTCTCCTCCTATTCCAGGGCATGTCATTCTGTATGATATTCTCTCTACAAGATCTGCTCTGCCTGTCACATATCCTCCTGTAAGGGCAAGTCCGCCTCCCGGGTTCTTGATAAGCGAACCTGCAATTATATCAGCGCCAACCTGAGTAGGCTCATATGTATGTAAAAACTCACCATAGCAGTTATCTACCATTCGTATAATATCAGGATTCAGTTCATGAACAAATTGAGCCCATTCCTTAATCTGGTCGATTGTTATAGCCTTTCTCCAGCCATAACCTGTGGCTCTTTGCACGGTAACCATTTTAGTTTTGTCCGAAATTGCGTTTTTTAATGCCTCTAAATCAATATTTCCCTCGGGTGTGAGTTCAACCTGTTTAAATGTAACACCATATTCTTTTAGAGAACCCTTCCCTTCCCCTCTTGTTCCTATTACTTCTTCAAGGGTATCATAAGGTTTGCCTGTACAGTAGATAAGCTCATCTCCAGGCATCAGAAGCCCCATAAGTATCAGCGAAAGAGCATGTGTTCCATTTACTATTATCGGTCTTACAAGAGAGCTTTCGGTACCGAATATATCAGACCATACTCTCTCTATAGCATCTCTGCCGGGATCATCGTAGCCATATCCTGTATTCCACGCAAAATGTCTGTCGCTTATTCTGTTCTTTTGAAAAGCGTCAAGTACCTTGTATTGATTATATGTCATTATATCATCAAGATCATCGAAAACATCACTTACTTCTGCCTCTGCTTCATTGACAAGATTAAGTATCTTTTCGCTGATTCCAAATTCTCTGTTCAGTAGATTAAAAGTGTTATTTTTCATTGTTTCCTTCTTTCCTTTCCATTTCCCATTCCATATCCGCAACAAGATCTCTTTTTACATTTTTTTTGTGAGACGCATAAAGCTGTGTAGTTGTAACCTGCTCATGATCTAAAAGTGCAGCCACATCATATATTGAATTTCCTCTGCCAATAAGGCTTGTTGCTGCTGTGGCACGAAGCTTATGAGGTGAATATCCACCGTCTCTCGATGTTTTCATGCCTATTGAAGTGTATTTTTTGACAAGCTCTCTTATCTGTCTTTCAGTCATTCTTCTGCCCTGAAGAGAAAGAAACAGCGCATCCTTATGTTCCTCTGTCAGATTTTCCTCTGAAGCTCTTTCAAGCTCTATGTATTCTGTGATTACTTCATATACTGATTTATTCATAGGCATTACAGATTCCTTGCCTCGTTTTCTGTATATCTTAAATTCACCTCTGTTAAAGTTAAAAGATGAAATATTAAGCTGCTGCAGTTCTGAAAGACGAAGCCCATATGTTACAAACAGTATCAGTATAGCTTTGTCTCTCCTCTTGGTCTTCTGCCAGAATTCCTGTTCTTTTTTGGTAAGACCGTTTCCTGTTGTGACAGCATCAAGCATAATCATGACCTCATCATCCTGTAATGCCTTGATTTCACGCTCACCTGCTTTGGGGACTCTGATTGGATCAAAACCGTCAGTTATATTTTTTTCGAGTAATCCATCTCTGTAAAGCTGTTTGAACATTACAGAAATTGAAGATTTTTTGCGCGCAAGGGTTTTGTTGCCGTTTTCATAAACAATGATTGATTTGTCAGTTTCAACCTGATATTGCCTGCAGTAATCTATAAACAGATTGACATCCACAGCCTTTATCCTTTTGAAATCCTCCAGCTTGATTTCTTTTATATCATTACAATGTGTCAGATCTGTGTCGTTTACAAGATAATTGAAAAAAAAGCGTATATCCTGCAGATATGCAAGTCTTGTCATAGGGAGCACATTTCCTTTGAGATAATTGAAAAATCCTCTTAGGAATACCGGCAACTGCGTCTCAATATCCTGGCAATGCTGCAGAATTTCGTGTTCTTTCACAACTATATTATCAGGCTTATCACTCTTGTTGTGAATTTTTATGTTCTTTTGTTTGTTTTCAGCCATTTAAGAATATCTCCCATAGCACTGGTTTTATCCTCATAAGAAGACAAATTGAACCACTTAATATTTTCGTAACGTCTCAGCCATGTAAGCTGTCTTTTGGCATAGTGACGGGTGTTTTTTTTGATAAGCTCTACTGCTTCCTCAATCGGATATTTTCCTTCGAGTGAACATATTATTTCTTTGTATCCTATGCCCTTCATAGAAATATCATTATATCCAAGCCCCATTTGCATAAGCGAAGAAACCTCTTCTATAAGTCCTTTTTCAATCAGGATATCAACTCTATTGTTGATGCGCTCGTAAAGCTCTGCTCTGTCTCTTGTAAGCCCCGCAAGAAGCACATTATAATCAGCTACAGGAACCATAGACTGGTCAAAGCTTTTAACTTTGTTACCGTTTCGAGCTGCCTCTATTGCTCTTATAACTTTTTTTACATTGTTTGGGTGTATTCTTGCAGCAGCATCTGCATCAAGCTCTGTAAGCATTGAGTGCAAATAATCTACCCCTTTCACTTTAGCAGCATCTTCAAGTTCTTTTCGCAGTGATTCATCAGATGGAGGAGCTGCAAAGTCCATTTCGTACATCAAAGAGTTGATATAAAGGCCTGTACCACCTGAAACCACAGGAATTTTGCCCTTATCAAATATTTCTCTGATCGCCCCTTTTGCAAGCTTTTGATATTGTGCAACTGAGAATTTTTCTCTTGGATCTATTTCGTCTACAAGATAATGCTTTACCTGTGACATCTCTTCTTTTGAGGGTTTTGCACTGCCTATATCCATATATTTATAAAGCTGCATGGAGTCTGCTGATACTATTTCGCCGTTTATTGCTTTTGCGGTTTCTATTGCATATTCAGTTTTTCCAACTGCAGTAGGTCCTGCAATGATTATTATTTGTTTTTTCATAATATAAAGTATTTGATAATTCCAATCATTGTTTTTCTCGGCATATTCTTGAGAACTATTCCAAACACTGTGAATATTTTTTAGGCACGTTTGAACATCCTTTCTATCTGATACCTGCCGAGTCTGATAAATGTAGGTCTGCCATGAGGACAGGAAAACGGGTTTTCACAGGCTGCAAGGTCTTTTATGAGGCGTGCGATTTCAATATCTTTTAGAGTGCTATTGCCTTTAACTGCACTTTTACATGCTTTAGAAGCTATTTTATCAATAGTTTTTTGCGATTTTAAATTTGTGTCCTCGCCGATTGAAGATATAAAATCCTTGACAAAATCTTCTGCTTCAGAAAATCCCATAAACACCGGAATTTCAGTTATTCTGTATGTGCGTTCCCCAAAAGATTCTATTGTATAACCCATATCAAACAATATTTTTATCCACTCTTCATCTGTAACTGAAGCAGGCAATGTAAATATAATCGGGGTCAGCACCGGCTGATGCGGTTTTTCTTCCGATTCAAATTCTTTGATGAGTTTCTCATAAAATATTCTTTCGTGTGCAGCATGCTGATCTATAAGATACATGTCAGAGCCATCTTCTGCTACTATATAAGTTGCAAAAACAGTTCCTTTGACAGTAAGAGTGTCAAATTCAAATGGTCTTGAAACAGCAGGCTTTATAATGCTTGTGTTTTCTCTTATATGAGATTCTTCCCGCATTGTTGACAATAATTCTTTTATGTTAATCTGCTCACTTTTTTCAGGCTTTTCGCTTATAATTACCTTCTGAGGCCCAGGTTTTGTTTCAGATATTGTTTTTTTCACTGATACGGGATCTTCTTCAAGCTGTGTTTTTGCTTCAGTTATCTTTTTTTCAGGTTTTTCGGTTATATTTATCTCCGCTGCATTTATAGCAGGAGCAGCTTCTTTGGTTGCGAGAGCCTGTTTTATTGCTTCTGCAACAAATAATTCTATTGATTTTTCATCATCAAAACGTATTTCTTTTTTGTTTGGATGGATATTGACATCGAGAGTATCTGGTTTTACTTCAAGGAATAAGAAAGCTATTGGAAATCTGCCTGTAAACAATCTCTCTTTGTATGCATTTTTGACTGCATTGTCCATTACTTTACTTGATACTACCCTGCCATTGACAAAGAATATCTGGTTTTTACGGCTGTTTCTGCTTTCCCCTACATTGGAAACATATCCTGTAAGTTTCATTTCTTTATTTTGGGATTCTACAGGTACCAGACATTTGCCAATATCACTGCTGTAAATTGTAAGTATGCTGTTGTATCTGTCTCCTCTGCCCTGCGTAAGAAACAGCACTGCATCGTTGTTGATAAGCTTAAATCTGATATTCGGATATGCCAAAGCCATTTGTGATACAAATTCACTTATAAGGCTTGCTTCTGCACGGTCTGATTTTAGAAATTTGTATCTTGCAGGAACGTTATAAAAAAGGTCTCTTACTATTACAGTTGTACCGGTATCGCAGCCTATCGATGAGATGGCAGCTGTTTCACCGCCTTCTATTGTGATGGCTGTTCCTGTTTTGGCATCGGCAGTTTTAGTTATAAGTTCTGTTTTAGAAACGGCAGCTATGCTTGCAAGAGCTTCTCCTCTGAAACCAAGCGTCTTTATGCTGTCAAGATCCTCTGCTTCTGTTATTTTGCTGGTTGCATGGCGTTTGAATGCTGTAGATACTTCATCTGCATTAATGCCGCAGCCACTATCACTTACTCTTATATAGGTTTTGCCTCCGTTTTTAATCTGAACGATTATTGCATCTGCTCCGGCATCTATTGAATTTTCAACAAGCTCCTTTACGACAGATAAAGGTCTGTCTACAACCTCTCCTGCTGCTATTTTGTCTGCAACTTTTTTTTCGAGTAATTTTATCATTTCCTTACCTGTTTTATACTTTTATTGTTTCTTTGAGTTCCTCGAGTATTTTAAATGCCTGTGACGGTGTTATTTCCATAAGATCTATCTCTTTTATTTTTTGACTTACAGGGTCAGGTGCAAGCGAAAACATGGAAAGCTGTTTCTCCTGCTCTTCTGGTTTTGCATCTCTGATGTATGAATGGCTATCCGCCTGACCTTTTTCAAGGGCATGCAGTCTGTCTTCTGCATTTTCGAGAAGTATTTCAGGGACTCCAGCAAGCTTTGCAACATGTATCCCGTAGCTTCTGCTGGCAGAGCCCGGCACTATTTTGTGGAGAAATACTATATTGTCGTTTTCTTCTGCAACATCTACGTTGAGATTTGCTACTCCGTTTATTTGCTCTGCTAATGAAGTGAGCTCATGATAATGCGTTGCAAATAAAGTACGTACTTTGAAATTTTCTCTACATAGATATTCTACTGTCGCCCATGCGATGGAAAGGCCGTCATATGTACTTGTTCCACGACCTATTTCGTCAAGTATAATGAGGCTTTTGTCTGTAGCATTGTTCAGTATATATGCCATTTCACTCATTTCGACAAAGAACGTACTCTGCCCATGGGACAGATTGTCTGATGCTCCTATCCTTGTAAATATTCTGTCTGCAATACCTATCACTGCAGACTCACAAGGAACAAAACAGCCTGCCTGAGCCATTAAAACTATAATCGCAGTCTGACGCATATATGTGGATTTGCCGGCCATATTAGGTCCTGTTATGAGAAGCATTGAGGAATCAGTTTTGTTTAAATATGTGTCATTTGAAACGAAAATTCCGTCTGTAATTGTCTGCTCGATTACAGGATGTCTACCTTTGCATATTTGTATTTTGTCACCTGTGTTTATTTCAGGTTTAACGTATCCGTTGCTGCTGCTTACAGTAGCAAAAGATGTCAGAACATCAAGAATCGCAACAGCATCAGATGTTTCCTGTATTACTTTTATATGATTTTCGATTTTGCTTCGAAGCTGCGAAAACAGCTCATATTCCATTTTGTTGATTTTAGCCTCGGCATTGAGAACGAGCCCTTCCATTTCTTTGAGTTCAGGAGTTATATATCTTTCGGCATTTGCAAGAGTCTGCTTGCGTATGTAGTTTTCAGGTACCATTTCAAAGTATGACTTGGTCACTTCAAGATAATATCCAAAGACTTTGTTGTATCCGACCTTGAGGTTTTTGATGCCGGTTCTTTCTCTCTCACTTCCCTCAAGGTTTGCTATCCACTGCTGAGCATCATATATAGAATCTTTGAGTTCATCAAGCTCCTCTGAGCATCCTTTTTTAATTATGCCACCTTCTTTAATTGTAAAAGGAGGATCTTCTTCAACAGATTTATCTATAAGGTCAAACACTTCTGTAAGAGGGTTTATTTTTTGATTGATTTCATCAATAAGCTTTGAATTAAGATCAGAAAGCGAGTCTTTGATATCAGGAAGCACGGCTATGGAATTGCGAAGTGCAATCATATCCTTGCCGTTGGCATTGCCTGAGGCAATTCTGCCTGATAGTCTGTGAAAATCATAGACTCTTTTGAGTGCATCTTTAATATTATTGCGAATCAGTATATTATCAACTATGCTCTCTACTGCATCAAGTCTTGCAATTATTTCATCAGCTTTGTTTAAAGGCTCTTTGAGCCACTGCTTCATTTTTCGGGAGCCCATGGCTGTATGTGTTTTATCAAGGACTCCAAGCAGGGACCCTTTTGTTTGTTTGTCATAGAGGGTTTCAGTTATTTCAAGGTTTCTGATTGTTGCCTTATCAAGCGCCATACAGTTTCCTGTGTCATATAGAGCAATTCCCGTAATCTGGCCAAGGCTTTGCTTCTGTGTTTCAAACAGATATGAAAGTAATGCACCAATAGAAAGTACACATTCTGATTTATCTTCAAGGCCAAGGCCTGTAAGGGAACCTGTACCAAATTGCCTCAATATTGTTTTTTGAGCTGTTTCGCTGTTGAAATAATTTTCATTAAGCAAATTAAGAAAAGCATTTGATGTTTTTAGTGCTTCCCATATGATTTCAGATTCCCTGTTAATAATAATCTCTCTGGCATTTGTTTTGACAAGTTCATTTACAAGAGTTTCTTCTGTCATGTCTCCTGTAAGTTGTGAAGCATACATCTCACCTGTAGATATATCGCAGTAGGAAATTCCGGCGCACTTATCGCTTATATATATGGAAACAAGATAATTGTTTTCGTTTTCTTTTAACATTGACTGACTTGTCAATGTGCCGGGAGTCACAATTCTGACAACTTCTCTTTTGACTATACCTTTTGATGCGGCAGGGTCTTCTGTCTGCTCGCATATCGCCACTTTGTAGCCTTTTTCTATGAGACGTGATATATATGTGTCTGCAGAATGAAAAGGCACGCCGCACATTGGAGCTTTTTCATCCTGTCCGCAGCTTTTGCCTGTAAGTGTAAGCTCCAGCTCTCGAGATGTTGTAATGGCATCATCAAAAAACATTTCATAAAAATCGCCAAGTCTGAAAAACAGTATGCAATCTTTATACTGTTCTTTAATATCAAGATATTGCTGCATCATAGGTGAAATTTTTTCTTTTGCCATTACTTGCCTCCAGGTCTGATTTATCTGTTTTTGTATGCTTCAAGCCCTCCTGCTATAAGCTGGGCACTTCTTACCATATTTTTACTGTTTAATACATATGCTATTCTAAGTTCATTTTTACCAAGTCCTGATGTACCGTAAAATCCCTGTGCAGGTGCAAACATGACTGTTTCATTATTGTCCCGATATTCTTTTAGCAGGAACATAAGGAAATCCTCAATATCATCTATAGGCAGTTTGACCATCATATAAAATGATCCGCCGGGCTTTTGGCAAATTGCTCCCGGTATTTTGATTATCTCACTGTATACAGCATCTCTTCTGCTTTCGTATTCGGCTCGTACTTTATCGTAATATGAGCTGTCAAGTCTATACAGCGCAGCAGCACCAATCTGATCTATCGTTGATGCACACAGTCTTCCTTGAGCAAGCTTCATAAGTCCGTCTCTGAGCTCTTTATTTTTGGTCAGTGCATATCCTATTCTTGCCCCACAGGCCGAAAACCTTTTGGATACAGAATCAATTATAACTATTCTGTCTGCATATTCTTCAAACTTTCCAAAGGATGTTATTTGTCTGCCATCATAGGCGAATTCTCTATATACTTCATCAGCAATAACCCACAAATCGTGCTCCCTGGCTATGTCAAGAATCATTTTAATTTCATCTTCTGTGAGGATTGTCCCCGTCGGATTTCCAGGATTTACACATACAAGTGCTTTTGTCTTGTTTGTAATTTTACTTTCTATTTTGTCTCTGTCTGCATAGTGATATCCTTCTTCTGCTACAGTTGTTATAGGTACAACTTTGCCTCCTGCAGATGATATGAATGTATGATAATTTGTATAAAAAGGTTCAGCTATCATGACTTCGTCGTCTATATTTAATATGCTTGTAAAAACCATATTGAGAGCCTCAGAGCCGCCTGTTGTTATAATCATATCATCCTTGCAATAATTCATGCCATATGATTTGAAATAAGCTGTTATCGCATCCTGAAGCTCTGTGATGCCGCCTGATTCAGCATATGCTATGACTTTTTTGTCATAATTCCTTATTGCATCCATAAAGCATGGAGGTGTTTCAACATCAGGCTGACCTATATTAACCTTATAAACTTTAGTCCCCTGTTTTATAGCTTCATTTGCATATATATTAAACCTTCTTATAGGTGAAAACTGCATTGCTTGTACTCTGTCTGATAATTGCATCTAATAAAATCCTCCTTTTGCCACTGTTTTATTTTAATTCACTATGAGAAGCTTCTGCAATCAAGTTTATGTCTTCTGCTGTAACTTTTCCCTCTGTATTTTCTTTCTTCATATAAAGAAGATATTCTATATTTCCTTTTGCTCCTTTTACAGGAGAATATGTAAGACCGTAAGAATAAAGTCCTGAATCAATGCCGTATTGTATCACATTTTGTATAACTTCCTTGTGAACATTGATATCCTTTACAATGCCTCCTTTGCCAACCTGCTGTCTGCCGGCTTCAAACTGTGGCTTTACAAGACATACAAGCTTACCTGTATCAGCAAGCATTTGCGATGCCACAGGAAATACCAGCTTTAGTGATATGAATGAAACATCAATTGAAATAAAGTCAATATCCTTGTCTATTGTATCAAAATCAAGATATCTGATATTACATTTTTCCATATTGATTACTCTGCTGTCATTTCTCAGCTTCCAGTCAAGCTGTCCATATCCCACATCTATTGCAAAGACCCTGTCCGCACCATTTTGAAGCATGCAGTCTGTAAACCCTCCCGTCGAGGCTCCGATGTCTGCACATACAGCGTTTTTGAGGGAAAATCCATAAAGCTCTATGGCTTTTTCAAGCTTGAGTCCTCCCCTGCTTACATAAGGGCATATATTGTTTTTAATGAATATTTCAGAATCAGCTTCAACAGTTGTTCCTGCTTTGTCTACCTTGTTGCCATTTATAAAAACAATCCCGGCCATAATGGCCGCTTTAGCTTTTTCTCTTGATTGAAAACAGCCTTTATTTACAAGTAAAACGTCGAGTCTTTCTTTTTTAGCTTTCAATTAAATCAACTATCCTTTCTGCTATTGAGTCTGCATCAAGTCCGTATCTTTCAAACAGCTGACTGCTCATGCCATGCTCAATGAATTTGTCTGGCCAACCAAATGAATATACTTTTGTATCACTGTCTGAAAGTGCAGCGGCTATCTGGCTTCCAAAGCCTCCTGTAAGTATATTGTCTTCAAGAGTTACTATAAGCTTTGTTCTTCCTGCTGATTCAAATAGCGTTCTGATATCAAGAGGTTTTACAAATCTGGCATTTACGACACCACATCTGATTCCTTTGCTGTCAAGTGTTTTGAATACCTCAACTGCTGTTGCAGTCATTTTGCCGCAGGACCAGATCTCAACATCATAACCTGTGATAAATACCTGTGCTTTTGTTATATCAAGAGGTTGAGCCTTTAGCTCTGCAGGGAATTCAAATTGTCTGCCTCTTGGATATCTGATTGCACATGGACTATCAAGAGTTACTGCGTAATCCATCATAAGCTCCAGTTCTTCATAATCTTTGGGAGCAAGTACTGTCATATTCGGTATCTGTGTCAGATATGACAGATCAAATGTTCCATGATGTGTTTCTCCGTCTGCACCTACATTGCCACTTCTGTCAATGGCAAATATTACAGGCAGATTCTGCAGTGCGACATCCATCATTATCTGATCATAAGCTCTTTGAAGAAATGTGGAATATATTGCAACTACAGGCTTAAGCCCATTCCTGGCAAGGCCTGCAGCAAATGATACAGCATGCTCTTCAGCAATACCTGCATCAAAAATTCTGTCAGGAAATGTTTCTGAAAAAATACCAAGTCCTGTCCCTTCGGCCATAGCTGCGCATACTGCAGTAATTCTGTCATCTGCAAGTGCCATGTTCACAAGCTTTTTTCCAAATACTGATGAGTAAGTATCACCGCTTGACTGTACAATACCTGTATCGGCATCAAAAGGTCCGATGCCATGAAATTTATTTGGCATTTCTTCGGCCTGTCTGTAGCCTTTGCCTTTTTTTGTGATAGCATGAATGAGTACAGGCTCTGATGATTCCTTGGCTATTTCAAGGATTTCTATTACTTTGGATATATCATTTCCATCTATCGGCCCAATGTATGTGATGCCCAGTTCTTCGAAAATGGCGCCTCCGTCAACAAATGCATATTTGAGGGAGTTTTTGATATGAGAAACGCTCTGTGCAAGGCCCTTTCCTACAACAGGAACTTTATATAGCACCTTTTTGATGTTTTCTTTTGCATTAAGATAATTTGATGAAATCCTGAGTTTATTAAGATGCATCGATATTGCACCGGTGTTTTTTGAAATTGACATGCCATTGTCATTAAGAATAACTATGGCTTTTGATTTCAAAAAACCCAGATTGTTAAGTCCTTCATATGCCATACCCCCAGTGAGAGCACCGTCACCTATTACAGCAATAACGTTGTGGTTTTCTCCTTTGAGGTCCCTTGAAGCTGCAAGTCCTGCAGCAAGTGAAACAGAATTGCTGCTATGTCCTGTATCAAATATATCATGGGGGCTTTCAGAGATCTTCGGGAATCCGCTTATGCCGTCTGTCTGCCTCAGTGTATTGAATTTATCCCCTCTGCCTGTAAGAATTTTGTGCACATATGACTGGTGCCCCACATCCCATATTATTTTGTCTTCAGGGCTGTCAAATACTTTGTGAATTCCTATTGTAAGCTCTACGATTCCAAGATTTGAAGCAAGATGTCCGCCTGTTTTTGATACAGAATCTATCAGGAATTCCCGGATATCACTGCTCAAAGCTTCCAGTTCTTCTGTTGTCATGCTTTTCAGATCATCCGGAAAGCTGTAATTTAATAAGTCTGTCATTATTTCGTCCTCGTAAGCACATCGTCAATTATGTCATTGAAGACTTCTGCATTGTCATAATATCCGGCTATAGTTTTACGTGCTTCTTCTGCAAGCTCCTCCGCCATTTTTCGTGTTTTTTCTATGCCATAAAGTGAAACATAGGTAACTTTGTTTTTTTCAATGTCAACGCCTGTTTTTTTGCCCATCTCTTCTTCATTGCCACAGGCATCAAGCATATCATCTGTAATCTGAAAAAGCAGTCCCAGATGCTCGCCATATGCCGTCAGGTCAGATAGCGTTGTTTTGTCTGCACCGCCAAGATATGCGCCTGCTCTGATTGTTGAAACAAGTAATGCTGCAGTTTTATTTACATGAATATATTCCAGCAGCTCTTTAGAGCAGTGAGTACCCTCGCCTTCTATGTCTGCAACCTGTCCTGCAACCATTCCTCTGCAGCCTGCTCCTTTTGCCAGCTCATACGATGCTCTGACTCTTCTATTGAGCATTTCAGGGGTATCAAGATAAAGGAGCATATCTTTGTTCATAGCTTCAAATGCACTTGTCAAAAGTCCATCACCTGCCAGAATTGCTATTGCTTCTCCATATACCTTGTGACTTGTGGGCATACCTCTTCTTAAATCATCATTGTCCATTGCCGGGAGATCATCATGTATCAGAGAATATGTGTGAATGTATTCAGCTGCACATGCATAAGGAAGCGCCAGGTTGATATCTCCTCCTGCAAAATCACATGCTGCAAGCATCAGAACAGGCCTGATACGCTTACCTCCTGAGCTTAAACTGTATTTCATAGCTTCATAAAGAGTAATGCTCTTGTGGTCAATTTCAGGAAGGAAATCCAGAAGGTGTTCTTCTACAAGGTCTTTGTAATTATAGTACATAACGTTTTTCATAAATAAAAATCACTTCCTTTTGTAAATTTCGATTTTTTGCTTTGCTTCATTTAATATTTCACTGCATTGTTCATAATATTTCATACCATCCTCGTAAGCTTTGAGAGCTTCATCGAGAGTATTGCCTTCTTTTTTGAGATCTTCGGCACTTTTTTCGAGTCCTTTCAATGCTTCTTCAAATTTTGCCATCAGTTGTCCCTCCTTACAGCTGTTATAGTTGCCTCTGCACTGCCGTCTGCCGCAGTAATTGTTACAGTATCGTTTTTGTGTAAATCAGCTACAGACGATAAAAGCCTGCCGTCTTTGTCTGAAACTGCAAAATAACCACCTGCCATTATTCTCTTTGGATTAAGTGATTCGATGATTTCTTTGCATTTATAAACATGATTCATATCGTCATTTATAGCAGACTCTATGCAGGCTGTTATTTCATTATATAGATTTTCGGTTCTTAAGAAATAAAGCTGCAGGATGTTTTTTGCCTGCAAAGTGAAAAAGCTTTTATTCATGCTTTCAAGCTGCATCTGTTTTATTGCAATGTATTTTTTAATATCAATCTCAATGTGTTTTGCCATATCGTTGCAATAATTCATGAGCACAGCTGTCTCAGGGACAGCCATTGCAGCTGCAGCAGTAGGCGTTTCTGCTCTTTTGTCAGCAGCAAAATCAGCTATTGTAAAATCGGTTTCATGTCCTACAGCAGATATTACGGGTATATTTGAATTGTATATGCTTCTTGCAACAGGCTCTTCGTTAAATGCCCACAGTTCCTCTGCAGAGCCACCTCCTCTGCCTGTGATTATCAAATCAAGCCACGGCATTGTCTCATTCAGTTCATCTATCATGGATGAAATATCAGCTGCGGCATTTGCTCCCTGCACAAGCACAGGGCATATATATATATTAACAATATTGTTTCTTGACTTTATAATTTTGACTATATCTCTGACAGCAGCTCCTGTGTCTGATGTTACAACTGCTATGTTTCGGGGGAAAACAGGAAGAGTTTTTTTGTGTGTCTCATCAAAAATACCTTCGTCGGACAATTTCCTTTTGAGGTTTTCAAAAGCAATACTTAATGCTCCCGCACCAGATACTTCAATATCTCTGACGTTTATTGAATAACTGCCGCCTTTTTCGTAAATGTATATATATCCATTTACAATTATCTCCATGCCCTCTGAAAGCTCATAATGTATATATCGGGCATTGTCTGATGAAAGAAAACAGTTTATCCTGCTTTTTTCATCTTTTAATGAAAAATATACATGCCCGCTACTGTGATATTTAAGATTTGATACTTCTCCTGTAACAGAGATATTCCCAAGCAGCGGATCTGCCTGCATAATTCTTTTGATATAACTGTTGAGCTGTGAAACTTTTATAGGTTTTGCTGCCATAAGTGTGCTCCTCCAAGCAAAGCTGTTCCAACGGCATTATCTGATGAAAGCTCTGCTGCGCCGAATTCATACGATATACTGCTACCAATATATTTACCGATTTCCCTGCGCATATATGTACTTGCAGAAACTCCTCCTACGAACAGTATTTTATCTATACCGCAGGTCTCCACTGATTGGTTTACAGCCTCTGCAAGACATACAGTGATTTTGTCAAACAGATTTTTTATCAGCATGCCATAATCCACAGATTTGTTTTTATCTGCAATTATTCTGAGTACTTGAGTTTCTGTACCTGACAAGTTGAAGTAACAATCTCTTACCTTGATTGGAGTAAGTGCATCATAGCTTTCAGAAACACCAAGTGCAGTCTTATCAAGTGATTTTCCGCATGGAAAATCAAGGCCTATAGCAACTCCTGTTCTGTCTAAAAGCTGCCCGAATGATATGTCAAGGCTGCCACCTATTATTTGTATTTTGTCATCAGTACATTTCAGAATTTCACAGGTACCGCCAGAAAGATGGCAACATAAAAGCTCAGTTTCATTTACAAAGCTGCTTTCAGCTTTAACTGCTGCAATATGGCCTTCCTGGTGAGAGAATCTGAAAAGCGGCACATCAAGCATTGAAGCAATCATGCTGCCTGCCGATATGCCTGCATTAAATACTGGCATATATGAACCCTCAACAGGTCTTGGCTTTGATGAAGCTGAAACAGCTTTGATGGTATATCCAGAAATATCTTCTTTAAGAGCATTTATCAGCAGAGGCAGATTTGTAATATGTTGAAAAAGGGCGTCAGACTGCCTCAGTCCTCTTTCGCCCTGTTTTACCTTCAAAAGCTGCCTTTTGTCAGAAATTATTCTGCCACTATTGTCAACTGCTGCGACAGATGTCGTATAATTGCTTGTATCTATACCTAATATGCATTCGTTAATTTTCATTTTTGATTCTAACTGCTTTGCCAAGTAATCCATTTACAAATTTCTGTGAGTTGTCTGTTCCGAATTTTTTTGCAAGCTCTACTGCCTCGTTAACAGATACGGATTCAGGGATATCCTGTGCAAAAAGAATCTCACCTATAGCCACTCTGCATATTGCAAGGTCTGATTTTGCCATTCGTTCTGTACTCCAGCCATCGCTTGCTTTGTTTATAAGATTGTCTATATCTTCAAGATTGTCTGCTATTGCATTGTGCATATCATCAATGTATTTCTTTTGTTTCAGATTGATTTTGTAATCTCGCAAAAATCTCTGTTTCAGTTCGTCCGAAAAATCGTTTTGCACTCCCATCTGGAAAATAAGCTGCATAAGCAGTTCTCTGGCCGCTTCTCTTGTCATTAAAGTTCCTCCTCATTAGGCAGATGAACACCTTGTACATGAATATTAACAGCTGTAACTGTCAGTCCTGTCATCTGCTCTATTTCGTTTTTTACATTGACTTGTACTTCCCAGGCAACAGCGGGTATTTTAACTTCATAATCAACAATTATGAACACATCTATTTCAACATTGTTTTCATCTCTGGAAATTTTGATGCCCTTTGATGGAAGTTCATTACCCAATATATTTTTAGAAAGGTTGTCAATAAGCCCTCCGCTCAGCTCGTGCACACCGTTTGTCTTAAGTGCAGCATTTACAGCACAGATCGATATAACCTCGTCTGAAATTTTAATAATACCATATTTATCATCTCTGTTCTGACTCATAAACACCTCTTATGCTTTCCCGATGTGAAACATGTTATATCATATTTCAGTCAGCAACGCTGAATTTCAATAATAAAACCATTATACCATTTTGCTTTTATTTTTACAACATTTCAGGAATAGTTTACTTGACAACAAAACCTCTGAAATATATCCTTCAGAGGCTGTATCTGTTATCTGTATTTCCCAACAATTATGCTGGAGTTTTGTCCTCCAAAACCAAATGCGTTGGACATTGCGTATTTAATTTCTTTATGAAGTGAACTTTCGCCTGCAAATAATACGTCATCTGACATCGGGTCTTTGAGATTCAATGTCGGAGGTATAATACCTGTTTCGATAGCTTTGATGCAGGTTATAACCTCTGTGATGCCACCTGCTCCCATCATATGGCCTGTAGCTCCTTTTGTTGAGCCCACGGTAACATTTTTTCCGAATATTTCTTTTATCGATAAAACTTCCGTTTCATCACCCTTGATGGTTGCTGTGCCGTGAGCATTAATATACCCTATATCCGATGTTGAGATTCCGGCTGTTTCAATAGCCTGCATCATACATCTCTTCTCGCCCTCTCCGTCAGGTCTTGGAGAGACTTCATGATATGCATCGTTATTGTTGCCCCATCCGGCAAGAACAGCAAGTATCTCTGCATCACGGGCAAGTGCGTGTGATTCTGTTTCGATTACAACAGCGCCTCCACCCTCACCTATTACAAATCCATCTCTTGATTTATCAAAGGGTCTGCTGCCTGTCGGCGAAAGAGCCTGTGCAGATATAAGGCTTTGTATAAGTATTTCATCTATTGCACATTCGCCACCTGCTGCTATCATTACATCGGCCTGTCCTGACAAAATCATCATTGCAGCAAGCATAATAGCGTCTCCACCTGAAGCACATGCAGTATTAACAGTCATTGACGGTCCTTTGATATCATTTGCCATAGCTATATGACAGCCGCATATATTGCCAAGGGATTTTGCAAGAAATCTTGGCGTTACTTTTTTGATTGATGATGCTTCGTATTTTTTCTGTGTTGAAGTTATAGTGGAAAACCCGTCAAGTGCCGTCCCTATAGTAATGCCTGTTCTAAAGGGATTTATTTTAATCCCACTGGATTTAACGGCTTCATCTGCAGCTGCAAAAGCCATTTGCATAAACCTGTCCATTTCCCCGGCTTTTTTACGTGGCATAAAATCCTTCGGGTCAAAATCTTTTGCCTGAGCTGCAATTTTTACAGCCATATGTTCTGTATTTATTCCCTCGATTTCACATATACCGCTTTTGCCGGAAAGCAGGTTGTCCCAGTATTCTGTAACTCCTGTTCCTATAGGCGTCACAGCTCCCATACCTGTTATTACAAGTCTGTCTTTCATGCTATTTTTCCTCTTTGATAAGTGCAAATGAAAACTCAGCTTTAACTGCAAGCTTGCCATTTACAAAGCCTTTGCCCTTTGCAAAATAGAAAGGAGGTTTTTTGTTTGTGATTTCACACTCTGATTCAAACGTATCTCCGGGAAGCACTGGAGTCTTAAATCTTACTTCCTTGAGTCCTGTAAAGAAAGGCGTCATTCCTTCTTCCATCGCATCAGAAAGAAGCACGCAGCATGACTGCGCCAGCATTTCACAAAGTATTACTCCTGGAACTACAGGTTTGCCCGGAAAATGTCCCTGGAGAAACCATTCATCACCTCTCACGTGATATTTACCATGTGATTTTTCGCCTTCGACATAGCCTTCTTCTACAAGAAGCATATTGTCTCTATGAGGCAGTATCTGCATTAATTCTTCTTTGTTCATCTATTTTTCTCCCTTCTTAAAGGCTATGCAGGCATTATGTCCGCCAAATCCAAGTGATGTTGACATGGCAAGCTCAATATCTGCTTTTTGTGCCTTTAACGGTGTATAGTTAAGATCACATTCAGGATCCGGCTCTTCAAGCCCGATAGTTGGCGGGATTATACCCTCCTGCAGTGCTTTAACACATACTACAGCCTCTGCAGCGCCTGCAGCGCCAAGCATATGCCCTGTCATTGATTTAGTTGAGCTGATTTTTATCTTTGCTGCATCGTCGCCAAATACTTTTTTGATGGCCTTGGTCTCCGCTTTGTCATTTAGAGGTGTGCCTGTGCCATGTGCATTGATATATATTTTTTCAGAATCATATTCTCCGCTTTCGTTATATGCATCTCTGATTGCTGCAGTACCTCCTACAGCTTCAGGATCCGGTGCCGTCATATGATGTGCATCACAGGTAGAGCCATATCCGCAAAGCTCAGCATATATCTTAGCTCCTCTTGCCTTAGCGTGCTCATAGCTTTCAAGCACCAGGGCACCTGCACCCTCTCCCATTACAAATCCTGCTCTTCTTGCATCAAATGGTAGCGAAGCGTGTTCTATATCATCAGTTATATTCAGAGCCTGCATATTGATAAAGCCTGCAAGGCTCGATCTTGTGATTGTAGCCTCTGTACCTCCTGTAATCATGACATCGGCATATCCGTGGCGAATTGCCCTCAGAGCTTCGCCTATGGCATTAGTGCCTGATGCACATGCGCTTACAGCAGGAAGTGCAGGACCTCTGCAGCCATATCTGATTGCTATTGTTCCCGCAGCCATATTAGGTATCATCATAGGTATAAAATACGGCGACACGTATCTTGGACCTTTGTTAAGAAGTTTTTCAAACACTTCTTCAAATGTACCTATTCCTCCTATACCAGAGCCGAAATATACCCCTGCTCTTTCAGGATTGAAATTGCCTTCAATGCCTGAATCTGCTACTGCCTGAGCTGCAGCTCCCACTGCATAATGAACATTGAGATCACTTCTTCTTGATTCAGGCTTAGTCATATAGTCAAGCACATCAAAGTCTTTTACTTCTGCTCCTATATGAACTGCATATTCTGATGTGTCAAATTTGGTAATCTGCCCTATACCGTTTGTACCTGCTTTGATATTATCCCAGAAAGTATCAATATTGCTTCCCAAAGGACTTACTATGCCAAGTCCTGTAACTACTACTTTTCTATTCATATCTCTACTCCTACATAGCTATACCGCCGTCTATTTTGATTACCTCTCCAGTGATGTAATCTGAAAGCGGTGATGACAGGAAGAATATGAGGTTTGCAGCTTCCTCTGCTGTACCCATTCTCTTCATAGGTATCTGTGCAATCAAAGGATTGTCTGCAAGGTTTGCTGTCATATCTGTTGCGATAAATCCTGGAGCTATGGCATTACAGCATATGCCTCTTGATGCAAGCTCCTTGGCTGTTGATTTGGTCAGGCCTATAACGCCAGCCTTAGATGCACTGTAGTTTGCCTGTCCTGCATTTCCCATAATTCCGGAAACTGAAGATACGTTTACTATCTTGCCGCTTCTTTGTTTGATGAAATATGGCATACAGTGCTTAATCATATTAAAAGTGCCTTTGAGGTTTACACCTATTACGGCATCGAAATTTTCTTCTTTCATCATTGCAACAAGTCCGTCTCTTGTAATGCCTGCACAATTGACAAGGATATCGACTCTTGCAAATTCTTTAACTATTTCTGAAACAACTTCTTTGATTCCTGCAAAATCAGCAACATCCGCTCTGTAGGCAATTGCCTGTCTTCCCATTGCTTTTATTTCTTCACATACTGCATTTGCATCCTCTTCGCTACCCATATGTATAATTGCAATATCTGCACCCTCTGATGCAAGCTTGAGCGCTGTCGCTTTCCCTATTCCCTGACTGCCTCCTGTAATCAGGGCTTTTTTATCTTTTAAAATCATTTTTGTCCTCCCGCTATCTTAACTGCAAGTTCAAGAGTTTCCTCGTTTTCAACATTAAGCATAGTTATATTCTTTGATATTCTTGTTATCATTTTAGTCAGTCTGCTTCCCGGTCCAACCTCTATGAATGTATCTATGCCGTCTGCTATCATGTTTTCAATTGACTTTTGCCATAATATAGGGCTTACTATCTGTTTGAGCATTGTATCAGCGTAGCTGCCCTGATATTTCTCACCTGTGCAGTTTGCATATACAGGTATCTGTGTTTCTGCTACGGAAGCCTTTTCGAATATCTCTTTCAGCTCTGCAGCTGCGCTTTGCATAAACGGTGAGTGAAATCCTCCCGCAACTTCAAGAATGCGGATAAGTCCTCCATTTTCTTTGACATCCTGTCCAAATTCCGCAAGCTGGTCGTTTAATCCTGCAACTGATACCTGTCCCTTGCAGTTGAAATTTACGGGATAAACATCGCTGTATTTTGATGCAAGCTGATTCACCTTGTCATCATCAAGCTTTAAAACAGCCATCATGCCTGTCTCGTGAAGCTCTGATGCTTTTTGCATAGCAGCTCCTCTTGCCGCTACAAGCTTTACACCTTCTTCTGGTGTAAATGCTCCTGCGAATGTAAGTGCCGCAAGCTCTCCGAGAGAGTAGCCTGCCACAGCATCTGCTGTAATTCCTCTTTCTTTGAGAGCATATGCACATGCTAAGTCAACAGTATATACGCAAGGCTGAGTCACATCAGTTTTCATAAGCTGCTCAGTGTCTGCTTCAAAGCACTGCTTTGATGTCTCAGGTCTGACGCTGTCAATTTTTTTAAAAAGCTCTGATGCAGCATTGCTGCATTTTGAAAGGCTTTCGCCCATTCCTGTATACTGTGCCCCCTGACCTGCAAAAACAAATCCTATTTTACCCATTTAGTTAAACCCTCCAGAATTCTCTTGGTGTCATTCATAAGATCATTAATAATATCTTCACAAGATTCTTCTTTAGTGACAAGTCCTGCTATCTGTCCTGAAAGGAAACATCCGTTTTTTTC
>CAVAON010000009.1:21647-22987 GCA_963590215.1 Anaerovoracaceae bacterium
CCATCAACTACGGCTTTTCTGAGTGCTCCAGCAGCTTTGTTTTCAAGTTCTTCATCGGATATATCAGTATATTCAACCTTCTGGTAATCTCTTGAAAAAGGATTTTTAATGCTTCTTACAGGATGACCTAATCTCCTGCCTGTAACTATTGTCGCTGTATCATTTGCTTTGAGAACCTTGTTTTTGTAGTTTTCATGCACGCAGCATTCGTATGCAGTAAGAAATCTTGTTCCTATCTGTACTCCGCATGCACCAAGTGCAAGTGCTGCAGCAATGCCTCTGCCATCAGCTATGCCACCTGCTGCAATTACAGGAATTGATACTGCATCGCACACCTGAGGGACTAAAGTTATAGTTGCAAGCTCTCCTATATGTCCGCCGCTTTCGCCACCTTCTGCGATTACTGCCGCTGCGCCACTTCTTTCGGCAAGCTTGGCAAATGCTACAGATGGAACTACAGGAATAACCTTGATGCCTGCATCGTTCCATTTTTTCATGTACTTTGTAGGATTCCCCGCACCTGTTGTAATTACAGCCACGCCCTCTTCTACTGCAATATCTGCAATATCATCAGCAAAAGGACTTAACAGCATAATATTAAGTCCGAAGGGTTTATCTGTAAGTTTTTTGGCTTCTCTTATCTGTGCTCTTACATAGTCACCGTCAGCATTGCCTGCTGCGATGATTCCAAGACCTCCGGCATTAGAAACTGCAGATGCAAGCTTTGCATCTGCAATCCAAGCCATACCGCCCTGAAAAATCGGATATTTGATTCCGACAAGATTTTCAAGTATTCCTTTTTTCATTATTTTGCTGCCTTTTCTTCAACAAACTTTACAAGATCGTCGATTGTATCAAGGTTTCTGTCCAGGTCAAGCTGGATTCCGAGGCCTTCTTCAAGTTTCATAACCAGTTCTACTGCATCGAGTGAATCGATACCAAGATCTTCAAACTTTGATTCCTTTTTGATAGTTGAAACTTCGCAATCTAAGTGCTCTGCTACGATTTCTGCAATCTGATCATATAACATGTTTTTTACCGTCCTTTTTAATTATTAATTTAGTTAGTCTCTCTAACTATTACTGTATACTATCATCTAACTCCTTAAATGTCAATACTTCAGCAAAAAGAACTCTGATAAAATTTCATTCCCACCCGTTATTTTGCATGTTTTTTCGTTTTTTATATGCTTCGAAAAACAAAAAACACACGTGAAAAACCGTCTAAGCTGAATTCCTTCAGCCTAAACGGTCCATATTCACTTCAAAATGCGATATAATTTGTATAGCTAACAAAAGAATTATAGTACTTTTTTTAGGATTTCAAGGCCTCTGTCAATC
>CAVAON010000009.1:22997-43816 GCA_963590215.1 Anaerovoracaceae bacterium
ATAGTAAGAGGTGGCAGAAGTCTTACTCTGTCCTTTGCTGTAAGAAGCAGCAGGCCTTCATTCATTGCCTGTGAAACTACATCAGAGGCTTTCTTGTCTTTGAGTTTCAGTCCTATCATAAGGCCTTTGCCTGTAATTTCTTCGATTTGAGAAACATCTGCAAGCTTTGTTCTGATATATTCGCCCCTGGCAGCCACTTCTTCAAGAAATGCATCATCAATTCTCGAAAGTACTTCAACAACTCCTGCACATACAACAGGATTGCCCCCATATGTGGTGCCGTGATCTCCCGGCTCAAGCACGTTACAGCATTTTTCACTGAACAGTACTCCTCCTATCGGTAATCCTCCGCCTATACCTTTTGCAAAGGTAACCATATCAGGTTTGATTCCGTAATGTTCATAACAAAACAGCTTGCCTGTTCTGCCTACTCCTGTCTGCACCTCATCAATTATGAGCAGCATATCATTTTGTTTGCATAATTTCTCAGCTGCCTTTACAAAATCTTCTGAAAGAGCAATAACTCCGCCCTCACCCTGTATCATTTCAAGCATTACTGCACAGGTGTTATTGTCAACAAGTTCTTCAAGCTGCTTTATATTACCTGCTTCACAATAATCAAAGCCTTCTACAAATGGAGTAAAGTACTGATGATAATGTTCCTGCCCTGTAGCTGTAATAGTTGCCATCGTTCTGCCGTGAAATGAATTGACAAGAGTCACTATTTTATTCATAGTGTTGCCTTTGATTTTGCTCCCGTATTTTCTGGCTGTTTTAATTGCAGCTTCGTTTGCTTCTGCCCCGGAATTTCCAAAAAAGACCTTTGACATTCCTGTTCTTGCTGTCAGAAGCTCTGCGGCCTCTACCTGAGGCTTTGTATAAAATAAATTGGAAATATGCTGCAGACTGTTAAGCTGCGCAGTTATCGCATTTATCCAACCTTCATCACAAAATCCCAGAGAATTCACTCCTATTCCTGATGTGAAATCTATATATTCTTTGCCATCATACGAAGTGCATACAGCACCTTTTCCCTGTTTTACTGCAAGGTCATATCTTGCATATGTATTTACTATTTTTTCTTTATCAGTTTTTTTGATATCAATGTTTCCCATCCCAGTATTTCTCCTCCTTATCGCTTAATATTGCCGTGCCTATACCTTTGTTTGTGAATATTTCCAGAAGCAGACTGTGAGGAATCCTGCCGTCCATTATGTGTATTCTTGTAATGCCTCCTTTAAGTGCATCGATGCAATTTTGTATTTTAGGAAGCATACCGCCTGAAATAATGCCTTTTGTTATCAAATCTTCTGCTTCATGAACATACAGCTCCGAAAGTACAGAATCCGGATCATCAGGCACCTCTCTGACGCCTTCAACATCCGAAAGATAAACAAGCTTTTCAGCATGAAGTCCCATGGCTATTCCTGATGCCGCCTCATCAGCGTTAACATTGTATGTATTAAAGTCTTCATCCATTCCAAGAGGAAATATAATCGGAAGGAAATCTTTTTCGATAAGATCCTCCACTATCTTTGTATCAACACCTGTTATATCTCCAACATATCCTATGTCCTTACCACCGGGAGTTTTCTTTTTTACTTTAATCAGACCACCGTCTTTACCGCTTATGCCAGCTGCATTGACTCCCAGAGACTGTACCTTGGCGACAAGATCCTTGTTTACTTTTGAAAGAACCATTTCAACAAGCTCCATAGTATTACTGTCTGTAACTCTGAAGCCGTCTATAAATTCATGCTTCATGCCGACTTTGTCAACCCATCTGTTAATTTCCTTGCCGCCGCCGTGAACTATAACAGGCTTAAATCCTACCAGCTTCAGAAGTACAGCATCCTCAATTACTTTCATTTTGAGTTCATCATCAAGCATTGCACTGCCGCCGTACTTTATAACAATTATTTTACCACTAAAACGCTGTATATATGGCAGTGCCTCTATCAGTATCTCTGCCTTGTCCAGATATTTTTGTTTTACCATAATATTAATTCTCCCTTAGCTTCTGTATGAGCCGTTTATTTTAACATAGTCATATGTCAGGTCACAGCCCCATGCTGAAGCTTTAGCCTCTCCCTGATTCATATTTATATCAATCACAAGTTCCTCTTCGGACAAAATCTCTGTTGCTTTTTCTTCACTGTATTCCGCAGCTTCCGAAGCAACGCATACTGTAACTGAGCCTTTGTCTGAGCTCATTGTCACATCGATATTATCAACTGAAAATTCCCCTTCTGTATATCCTATCGCACAAAGCACTCTGCCCCAGTTTGCATCTGCTCCAAACATTGCTGCCTTGAAAAGGCTTGATGAAACAACAGATTTGCTTATCCTGCGTGCTGTATATTCATCTGCTGCACCTGTAACATTACATTCTATCAGCTTTGTCGCACCCTCACCGTCTCTTGCCATCTTTTTTGAAAGATATACAGTGACCATTGAAAGTGCTTCACAGAACAGATCAAAGTCGCCTCCCTCACTATCTATAGCAGTGTTTTGAGCCATCCCATTTGCCATGATTATAACCGTATCATTTGTAGATGTATCACCATCAACGCATATCTGGTTGAAGCTTGTTTTAATATCCTTGTTCAGTGCTTTTTGAAGCATATCAGGTGATATATTAACATCAGTAGTTATAAATGAGAGCATAGTAGCCATATTGGGATTAATCATGCCACTTCCCTTGGCAATACCGCCTATAGTACATTTTGTGCCATCAAGCTCAAATTCTACGGCAACGGATTTTGCTATAGTGTCTGTAGTCATTATAGCAGCAGCCGCATCATCTGAGCCATCATATGAAAGATTTTTTGCAAGCTCAGGGATTCCTTTTTCAAAAGGCTTCAGACTGAGTTTTTCGCCTATAACTCCTGTCGAACATACAGCTATATCTTCTGGATTCAATCCAAGAGCTTCTGCTGCAAGCCTGCATGTTTCCTGTGCTACAAATATTCCTTCAGGGGCGCAGGTGTTTGCATTCCCGCTGTTGCAGATAATTGCCCTGGCTTTGCCGTCAGCTATATGCTGTTTTGTCACTTCTATAGGTGCACCTTTTACTTTGTTGGTCGTATATACTGCCGCAGCAGAGCACATACAGTCACTGACTATAAGGCAGAGGTCTTTTTTTGTTTTGTTTTTACGAAATCCTGCAATTGTGCCTGCGGCTCTAAAACCCTTAGCAGTACATACTCCACCGTCTATATATCTGATATTGTTCATTTATTTATATAAGTCCTTTCGTTTCATCTATTCCAAGCATTATGTTCATATTCTGTACAGCAGCTCCACTGGCTCCTTTACCCAGATTATCATATGTCGCAACCGCAAGAGGATTTTCAATATTTCCTTCAACTGATATTTCAAGCAAATTACTGCCTGAAAGTCTGTCTGAATATATGAATCCATTTTCACCTGTGGTATCTTTAACACTTACCATAGGATTTCCATCATAATACTCTTTATACATATCAGTAAGTTCCTTGATTGAGGATATTCCCTTTTGGAGAAGCTCTCCCGAAAGTGGCAAAGTAACCTCCATACCGCTGAAAAAATGCCCTACAACAGGTATAAATGCCGGTCTTGTTTTAAGTCCTGTTGCTTTCATTATTTCCGGCAGATGCTTGTGGTTTTGGGTTATACCATATTGTCCCGGACTTCTGACTTGTTTACAGCTTTCATAATCTGCAATCATTTTTTTGCCGCCGCCACTGTAACCAGTAAGCGAAAATATGGAAAACGGGTAATCCGTGTTCAAGTATCCTGCTTCAAGAAGTGGTTTGATTAGAAGAATCGCTCCTGTGGCATGGCAGCCTGGAACAGCTACTCTGTTGCTTCCCTTTATTTTTTCTCTCTGGCCTTTTGATAGCTCCGGCATTCCATAAACCCAGTCATCATTTGTTCTATGTGCTGTTGAAGTATCAAGTATCCTGCAGTCAGCAGGTGCAGCAGCAGCGATTTCACGCGAAGCCGCATCAGGCAAGCACAAAAATGATATATCAGCTTTTTTAATCATAGTAAGTCTTTCGTCTAAGTCTTTTCGTTTTGCCTCATCTATTTTAATGATATTTATATCATCTCGTTTTTTGAAGTATTCATGAATTTTAAGTCCTGTAGTGCCTTCTGCTCCATCAATAAATACATTGTACATTTTAAGTTCCTTCCTGCAATGCAATAGTTTGCATATTTATTCAAATACGCAAACTATTATACATCAATTATTCATAAGTTGCAATAGTATTTTGTGTGTAACCACAAAAATTCAAATGTCATTTCTTGTACTCCTTACATCTGTATCTTCTTTTGCCCACGCTTTTTTTGCCGTATTCTATGGCTTCTTCCGGACATTCGCATATGCATGCCATACAGTGCATACATTCTCTGCCCCACTGTGGTCTGTTGTCTATGAAGCTCAGCCTAATGTTGTCAATGGGGCATAGCTTTTCACATTTACCGCAGCCTGTGCATTTGTCATCTGCATAAAAGGCTGTTGCTTTTACCGCAAAGTTTCGAAACAGAGTATTTACAAAGCCGCTTTTGCACCTGTCTGTAAAGCGGGTGCTTCTCTCATCAAAATCAAGGTTTATCTTGACCTTCTCGGCTGCCGCGTCCATATCCCCGTAGGCCTGCTCTATGATTTTTTCGGATTCCGCTTCATCAGGCACATTAAACATTGCTATATAGTTTTCGGGCATAACTATCTCGAAAACACCACGATAATTAAAGCCCTTGCGGCTGCACAGCTTTTTAATGCGCTTTTCGGGCGCGCCTATATCACTTCCGCAGTTCATTACAAAGTATGCTTCTTTGCTTCCCTCAAACTCCGAGGACAGTATAAATTCCTCAAATGCGCGTGGAAGCTGCCAGCCATAGGTCGGCGCAACAAATACATACGGCTTTTGTGATAAAAAGCTGCCGCCGGAATATTTTCTGATATATTCTCTGCTGTCTGTAATCTCGTCCTCCAGTTTGTCCCCAAGCATATCAGCTATATATTTGCTGTTGCCTGTACCTGTGAAATATATAATCATAAGTTATCTCCCCTTTTTGCCTGCCGCATTTTCATTCCTTTATCAAGTATATTTACTACCTTACAATTCCCCTACCATCTTTTCGGGGTCTACATACTCTCTGAATTCTTCTTTTGTAAGTATTCCCAGTGCTGCTGCAGCCTCCTCCAGTGAGGTGTTGCTGCTATAGGCATATTTTGCAATCTGTGCTGCCTTATCATACCCTATAACCTTGTTTAAGGCTGTTACAAGCATAAGTGAATTTGTCATATTTGCTGCTACTTTTTCCTTGTTTACAGTAATTCCCTTTGCACAGTTTACATTAAATGAATTAATTGCATCCGAAAGCAGTCTGATGCTTCTTATCATATTGAAAGCTATAACAGGCATATATACATTGAGCTGGAAGTTGCCCTGTGAGGCTGCTATTCCAACTGTAACATCATTTCCCATAACCTCAGCACATACCATCGTAAGAGCCTCGCACTGAGTAGGATTGACCTTCCCCGGCATTATGGAGCTTCCCGGCTCATTTGCTGGAATCACAAGCTCTCCTATGCCGCATCTTGGCCCTCCTGCATACCATCTGACATCATTGGCAATTTTCATAAGGTCACAGGCAAGGGCTTTTATTGTACTGTGGCATACAGCAACTGTATCTTTAAATGCAAGTCCGTAAAATTTATCTCCGGAAGCTTTAAACTCCCTGCCCGTAAGCTCTGATATTTCTGATGCCATTGCAGTATCAAAGCCTTTTGGCGCATTGAGACCCGTGCCTACGGCCGTGCCGCCTATCGGTATGTTTTTGAGCTCTGCAAGGCTGTTTTTTATTGCTGTATATGATTTTTCCATTGCATACTGCCAGCTTGCAAATTCCTGTCCGAAGGTCAAAGGAGTCGCGTCCTGCAGGTGTGTCCTTCCTGTCTTTATAACCTGCCCGTATCTGTCTGAAAGCTCACCGAAGGTATCTGCCAGAGCCTTTATCTCAGGTAGCAGCCTGTCCTCTGCTTCGATGACGCAGGCAATATGAATAGCCGACGGAAATACATCGTTTGAGCTCTGGGACATATTGACATGGTCGTTGGGGTGAGCCCTGCCCTCTGTCAGATGGGATACAACCTCATTGACGTTCATATTAGTCTGGGTACCGCTTCCTGTCTGCCATACTGAAAGCGGGAACTGATCCTCAAGACCGCCTGCAAGAATTTTATCGCAGGCCTTTGTAATTGACTGTGATATTTCTTCGCTCATATTACCCATACTAAAGTTTACGGCCGCCGCCGCCCGCTTTATTATCGTAATTGCTCTGATTATTTCCAAAGGCATTTTTTCGGTGCCTATTTTGAAATTCTCAAAACTTCTCTGTGTCTGCGCTCCCCACAGCTTATCGCTGTCTACGAAGATTTCTCCCATTGAATCTTTTTCTGTTCTCTGTTTCATCTATTTATTTCTCCATGCATCTGCAACAGCTTTTGCTACAGCTGTTGCTATCCCGTGTTCAAAAGCATCCGGCAGGATTCTGTCAGTCGACAGTCTGTCTTCTCCCACAAAATCAGCAAGAGCATAAGCCGCTGCAACCTTCATTTTCTCTGTTATTCTCTCAGCTTTGGCATCAAGCGCCCCTCTGAATATTCCCGGAAATGCCATTACATTGTTTATCTGATTTCCAAAATCAGATCTGCCTGTACCTACTACTGCGGCCCCAGCATTCTTTGCAAGCTGCGGCATAATTTCGGGCTCCGGATTTGCCATGGCAAACACTATGGGCTCATCAGCCATTGTTTTTATCATATCCTCTGTCAGTATTCCCGGTGCTGACACCCCTATAAACACGTCTCTGCCGCAAAGACCGTCAGCCATACTTCCACTGATATTCTCTGGATTAGTTATATCAAGAAGTGCTTTCTGAGCTTCATTAAGCGTCATCTCTGTCGACAGGATACCGTCAATTCCGCATACAAGTATATCTCTGATGCCCAGTGAATAAAGCATTTTAGTAATCGCCGTACCGGCCGCTCCGTCTCCTGAAACAAGTACTCTGAGATCTGCAAGGCTTTTACCTGTAACTTTGCAGGCATTGATAAGGGCTGCTGAAACTACAACAGCAGTGCCGTGCTGATCGTCGTGAAATACCGGAATCGGAAGCAACTCCTGCAGGCGTCTTTCTATTTCAAAGCATCTGGGTGCCGATATGTCCTCTAAGTTGATACCGCCAAAGGTCGCGGACATATTCTTAACTATATTTATTATTTCTTCTGTATCCTGCGTATCGAGGCATATAGGGACAGCGTCTATATCTGCAAATTCCTTGAATAATACAGCCTTGCCCTCCATAACTGGTATAGCTGCCTCTGCACCTATATTGCCAAGACCAAGTACTGCTGAGCCGTCACTTATGACAGCTACTGTATTACCCTTAGATGTATATTTATATACATCCTCTCTGTTGTTTTTGATTTCAATGCAGGGCTGTGCAACTCCGGGAGTATATGCAAGGGCAAGTTCATCTCTTTCTGTGACGGCAACCTTGCTTTTCATTGCCCATTTTCCTTTTGTTTTTTCGTGTAATTTGAGTGATTCTTTGTAGTAGTCCATATTCAGTCCGCCTTTATCATTTTGTTATGTAAATTCTGCATCTTAATATCAAGCAATGCACTTTCCTCTGCACACTGCTTCAGTTCAGCTGCAATTTCATCAGTGCATTCTATGTTTTTTTTGTATTTAAGCTTGTGCTCAAGACTGGCCCAAAAGTCCATAGCTATGGTTCTGAGCTGTATTTCAACATTCATGAGCCTTGTTTCTCCCGCAAGAAATATAGGGATTGAAACTATAAGGTGGAGGCTCCTGTAGCCATTTGCTTTCGGGGTTTCAATGTAGTCTTTCCTTTCAACAAGCACTACATCATCCTGCCTCAAAAGATGCTCTTCGAGAAAATATACGTCTTTGAGAAATGAGCATATTACTCTGACACCTGCTATATCAAACATCTGCTCCTCAAGAGCCTTGGGATCAAAAGGAATCCCTCTACGAATCATTTTTTCGATGATGCTTTCGGGTGTTTTGAGTCTTGTCTTGATGCTCTCAATAGGATTTCTGTCATGCTGAAGCGACATATTTTCGTTAAGCACTCTAAGCTTTGTTTCGATTTCCATCATAGCACACTTATAATATGACATGATTTTTCGAAACTCGCGTCCCGACCTTATAACATCTTCGAGCTCTTGCATTGAGAATTTGTCAAGCAAGGCACTGACTGTTTTAAATTCTTTATCCATAAATCCCCTTCCTGTTCTAATCAGAAATACCCTACCTGTCCATTTTACCACGATATGTCCTTCATTGCCATATCAGGCAAATAATCTTCAGAATTTCTACACACTCTTAAAAAACCGCCTGCCATACGACAGACGGTTTTTCATTGTTCAAACTATTTATTTTCGTTGTTTACAACTGCCTGAGCTGCTGCAAGTCTTGCGATAGGAACTCTAAACGGTGAGCATGATACATAATTTAATCCTGTTCTATAGCAGAAATCTATAGTCTTAGGATCTCCGCCGTGCTCTCCGCAGATACCAAGCTTGATGTTAGGTCTTGTTTCTTTGCCAAGCTCTACAGCCATCTTAACAAGTTTGCCAACGCCTACCTGATCAAGTTGCTGGAACGGATCCTCCTCGAAGATATTCTTGTTTCTGTATTCCTTGATGATAGCACCTGTATCGTCTCTTGAGAAACCGAATGTCATCTGAGTAAGGTCGTTTGTACCGAATGAGAAGAATTCTGCTTCTTCTGCTATTTCATCAGCTGTAAGTGCAGCTCTTGGAATTTCAATCATAGTACCTACAAGATACTTGAAGCTTACGCCCTCTCTTGCGAATACTTCGTCAATTTTCTTTGTTACAGTCTTTTTAACATCTGCAAGCTCTGCCTTTGATCCTACTAAAGGAATCATAATTTCAGGCACGATATCGTATCCCTTTTCTTTTCTTACTTCAATTGCAGCCATAATTATAGCTTCTGCCTGCATCTCTGCAATTTCAGGATAAGTTACTGCAAGACGGCATCCTCTGTGGCCCAGCATAGGGTTGAATTCATGAAGCTCTTCAGCCTTCTTTGCAAGCTTTTCGTAAGGCACACCTATTGTCTTTGAAAGCTCATGGAGTTCTTCATCTGTATGAGGAATGAACTCATGTAGAGGCGGGTCAAGAAGTCTGATAGTTACAGGTCTTTCTTCCATTACCTCGTAGATACCCTTGAAGTCACCCTTCTGATAAGGAAGCAGGAATGCAAGAGCTTCTCTTCTTTCTTCTTCTGTGTCTGCCATAATCATTCTTCTGATTGCAGGAATTCTCTCTTCTTCGAAGAACATGTGCTCTGTTCTGCAAAGTCCGATACCTTCTGCGCCGAATTCTACAGCCTGTTTTGCATCTCTTGGATTGTCTGCATTTGTTCTAACCTTTAATGTTCTGATTTCATCAGCCCATTTCATAATAGTTCCGAAATCGCCTGAAAGTTCAGGAGCTTTTGTTGCAACAAGTCCCTTGTATACGCTTCCGTCTGTACCGTTGAGTGATATATAGTCGCCCTCTTTGAAAGTATATCCTGCTACTTCTAAAGTTTTGCCTTCTTCGTTTACTTTGATTTCTGAGCATCCTGATACGCAGCATTTGCCCATACCTCTTGCTACTACTGCAGCGTGTGAAGTCATGCCGCCTCTTGCAGTAAGTATACCTTCTGCAGCTACCATTCCTGCAAGGTCTTCAGGTGATGTTTCAAGTCTTACAAGAACTGCTTTTTCTCCGTTTGCAGCAGCTTCTACAGCGTCTGCAGCGTTGAAGTAAATCTTACCTGCAGCAGCGCCCGGTGATGCGGCAAGGCCTCTTGTGAGGATTTCTGCTTTTTTCAATTCGTCTGCATCAAATGTAGGGTGAAGCAGCTGATCTATCTGACCTGGTTCAAGTCTTGTAACTGCAGTTTTTTTGTCGATAAGTCCTTCGTTTTCCATATCAACAGCAATCTTTACAGCAGCAGCTGCTGTTCTCTTGCCGTTTCTTGTCTGAAGCATAAACAGCTTGTTTCTTTCTACTGTAAATTCCATATCCTGCATATCGCAGTAGTGTTTTTCGAGGATTTCAGCGATTCTTGTGAAGTCTTTGTATACTTCAGGGAATGCCTGTTCCATTTCAGCTATAGGCTGAGGTGTTCTGATACCTGCAACTACGTCTTCGCCCTGTGCATTTACAAGGAATTCTCCGAAGATCTTGTTTTCACCGTTTGCAGGGTTTCTTGTGAATGCCACACCTGTTCCTGATGTGTCACCCATATTTCCGAATACCATTGACTGCACGTTTACTGCAGTACCAAGGTTACCAGGGATATTATTGAGCTGTCTGTAAAGTATAGCTCTTTCGTTGTTCCATGATCTGAATACTGCCATTACAGCTTCCATAAGCTGGTCTTTAGGATTCTGAGGGAAGTCTCTGCCCATTTCATTTTTTACTAATACTTTGTAGTCTGCAATGATTGACTTGAGATCTTCTGTTGTAAGGTCAACGTCATATTTACAGCCTTTTTCTTCTTTTTTGGCATCAAATATAGCATCGAATTTAGTCTTAGGGATTTCCATTACAACATCGCCGAACATCTGAATGAATCTTCTGTAGCTGTCATATGCAAATCTTTCGTTTTCTGTAAGCTTTGCAAGACCTACAACTGCGTCGTCATTAAGACCGAGGTTTAAGATTGTGTCCATCATGCCAGGCATTGAGAATACAGCACCTGAACGTACTGAAACCAGTAAAGGATTGTCTACACTGCCAAACTTTTTGCCTGTAACGTTTTCAAGCTCTGCAAGATGTTCATAAATCTCATCGATTGTAGCATCGCTTATTTTCTTACCTTCATCATAGTAATTGTTACAAGCTTCTGTAGTAACAGTGAAACCGAAAGGAACCGGGAGGCCAATCTTTGTCATTTCTGCAAGGTTAGCGCCTTTTCCGCCCAGAAGGCTTCTCATGTCTTTTGAGCCTTCATTAAATGAATAAACAAACTTCGCCATAATACTTTATCTCCTTTTTAATTAAAATATTAATCGTTCTTCAATATAGCTTCGTACCTGGCAAACAGGAATACGAACCTGCTCCATTGTGTCTCTGTCTCTTACAGTTACACATCCGTCGGTTTCTGTATCAAAGTCAACGCAGATACAGAACGGTGTACCAATCTCATCCTCACGACGATATCTCTTGCCTATTGAGCCTGCAGCGTCATAATCAACCATAAAGTACTTTGAAAGCTCTTCATGAATAGGCTCTGCAACGCCTGAAAGCTTCTTTGCAAGCGGAAGTACAGCAGCCTTGAACGGTGCAAGTGCCGGGTGGAATCTCATAACAACTCTTGTATCCTCCTTACCCTTGGCATCTGTCAATATTTCCTCGTCATAAGCTTCAACCAGAAATGCAAGTGCAACTCTGTCTGCACCAAGTGACGGCTCAATACAGTAAGGTATATATTTTTCACCTGTTTCGGAATCAACATAATTCATTTCCTGACCCGAATGCTCACTGTGCTGTCTTAAGTCAAAGTCAGTTCTATCTGCAATGCCCCACAGCTCACCCCATCCAAACGGGAACAGATATTCAATGTCAGTTGTGGCGTTACTGTAGTGTGACAGCTCCTCCTGCTCGTGATCTCTCAGCTTGAAATGTTCTTCTTTCATGCCAAGCGATCTCAGGAAATCTGCACAGTAGTCTTTCCAGTATGCAAACCATTCAAGGTCAGTTCCCGGTTTGCAGAAGAATTCAAGCTCCATCTGTTCAAACTCTCTTGTTCTGAACGTGAAGTTCCCTGGAGTTATCTCGTTTCTGAATGATTTACCGACCTGAGCAATACCAAAAGGAATTTTTTTGCGTGCTGATCTCTGCACGTTTTTGAAGTTTACAAATATACCCGCCCTGTGCTGTTTCGGGTCTCAAATAAATTTCAGATTTTGAATCCTCAGTAACACCCTGAAAGGTTTTGAACATAAGGTTAAACTGCCTGATGCCTGTAAAATTGCTTTTACCGCATTCAGGGCATACAATTCCTTTTTCGGCTATAAAGCCTTCGAGCTTCTCGTTTGGCCATCCGTCAACAGTAACATCATCTGTGCCGTTTTCGTGCAGATAGTCCTCTATAAGCTTGTCTGCTCTAAATCTCGCCTTGCATTCTTTACAGTCAATAAGAGGGTCAGCAAATCCTCCAACATGACCTGATGCGACCCATGTCTGCGGATTCATAAGAATTGCAGCATCAAGACCTACATTGTATTTTGACTCCTGTACGAATTTCTTCCACCATGCTTTTTTGACGTTGTTTTTGAATTCAACTCCAAGAGGGCCATAATCCCATGTATTTGCAAGGCCTCCGTAAATGTCAGACCCCGGGAATATAAATCCTCTGTTCTTGCATAATGCTACGATTTTTTCCATTGTTACTGCTCTGTCCATATTATAAAATTACCTGCTTTCTTTTATTCTGTCTTGTCTGTAAGATCAATGATTTTTACTGCGCTGTCAAGCTCCTCTGCCATTTCTTCTTCAACAGCATCTGCAGCCTTCTCTATATCTTCTGCAATATTGATCGCAAAATCATCTTTTGATTCTTTTACTGCATCAATTCTTGTTTTTGCAGCTTCTGCCATATCCTTTGCCTTATCCTTAACTGTCTCTATTGTTTCATCAATATTTGTCTCTGCGGCTTTTGTTTTCATGCTTTCGTATATGTCAGCGCCCTTGTCTACTGCTTTTTCTGTCAGATCCTTCGCCTTTTCCCTAACGTTTGCAAAGGCTTCATCGAGATTTTTTTCGACAGCCTTGGCCTTGGCCGCTTCATACAAATCTGCGCTCTTGTTTTTGACCCCTTCAAATACAACCGCGCTTTTTTCGACAACATCATCAAATTTATCGTTTGCCATTTCGCTTACGTCAATCACACTGCCGTCGTCCTTGATAACTTCAATAGTGCATTTGAAGCCGAATGTAGCCGCTGTTGCGATTATAATTGCAACCGGTGCGACAATAGTGCTTACGATGCCGACATTTATAGGGACATTTAAAATAATCTCTCCGTCTTTTTTGACTACAATTTTTGAAACATTACCTTTTTTGATAATAGCTTTGATTTTTTCGAGAATCTCTGCGCTCTTTTTTCCGAAATTCAAAGATGTTTTTTCATCTATGGATTCTTCAATGGCAATTATTGCATCAACAACGCTTCCTTCCGATTTCTCAAGAGCTTCTTTTGCTTCCTTGTAGCTTACTCCTGTTCTGTCTTTGATCAGTTCTATTTTTTCTAATGTAATCTCCATACTATTACCTCCTGATACTCCCCTCAATGAAAGACTCGCTCTTGAGTCTGCCAACATCGAGATGATAAGAAATATATTTTTTTATTATTTCCTCAATCTGATCCAGTATTGGTTTTTGTAATGCCAGATTTTTAAATTCAGAAAGAGGTTTTTTTATAAAATACTTTAATATCCCTACTATATCAAACTTGATTGTATAAATCAATCCGTCATCATAATTATTTGCTGTATTTTGATAACATTTTTTGCATAGCAGGCCCCCGTCAGGTATACTGAATACAACAGCTTCAGGCTTCTCCCCGCATTGTATACAGCATTCAAGCTCAGGCATAATACCCAATATCTTAAGAACCTTAATCTGATATGCCAGTATCAATGTTTCAAACCTGCTTCCTCTCGTTTCAAGCTCTGAAAAAAGTTCAAATACAAGCTTTGTAACTGCAGGCTGCGGCTGCTCATATGGTATTATTTTTTCGGTAAATTCGAGGACATATGATGCTGCCATATATTTGTCAACATCTTCACCAAGCCTGTAAAAGCTTCTGATGGTTTCAGCACTGTCAATATTATATGTATTCCTATTTTTGAATATCTGATATCTGCCGTAAGTAAAAGGTCTCATAGCAAGAGCTGATTTGTTTTTGCCACCTTCATTGATGCGGCTTCCCGCACTTATCTTGCCATATTTTGCAGTTAGCAATACAATCATTCGGCTGCCGCTTGCTGTCTTTGTCTGTTTTAAAACTATTCCTTCGGTTTCAAACTTCATTTTTGTTCCTTATATCCGAAATTGGAAAGAGCAAAGTCACTGTCGCGCCAATTTTCTCTTACCTTTACCCAGAGCTTTAAAAAAACCTTAGTGCCTATAAGGGCTTCTATTTCTTCTCTGGCACTTTTGCCTATTCCTTTTAATTTTTTACCATCTTTGCCTATGATTATTCCCTTGTGGGATTTTTTTTCGCAATATATGACCGCGCCTATTCTGGTAAGTCTGCCTTCCTCCTCATAGCTTTCGATTTCGACAGCAACTCCATGAGGCACCTCATCTCTGAGATAAAGCAGCAGTTTTTCTCTGATTATCTCGCTTACTATAAATCTCTCCGGGTGGTCTGTTATCATGTCCTCCGGAAAGTACATAGGACCCTCATCCACCATGCCCTCAAGCATGGAAAGCAGATCGCTGACATTGGTTGAGTTGATTGCTGATGTGCCTATTATATGTTCAAATATTCCCATACTGTCATAAGCCTCATATATTCTGCTGTATTTATCCGGGTTCATTGTATCCATTTTGTTTATGACAAGTATTTTGGGAGTAGGTACATCCTTTAATTTATCTGCAATGTATCTGTCTCCCGGACCCCTGTCGATTTCATCGTCAACAAGAAAGAGTATCACATCCACTTCTCTGAAGGTGCTGATGGCTGTTTCTGTCATAAAGTTTCCCAGCTTGTTTTTGGCCTTGTGTATTCCGGGTGTATCTATGAATATAAACTGAACGCCCTCGCCACTTTCATCAAGGTTTGTATATATGCCTCTGATGCTGTTTCTTGTGGTCTGAGGCTTATCTGTTGTAATTGCTATTTTCTCTCCGAGTATTGCATTGAGCAATGTGGATTTGCCTACATTGGGTCTGCCTACAATTCCTATAAATCCTGATTTCAAATTATTCCTCCAGTCTGAAGCCCTTAGGCAGCAGTTCTTTTAGGGATACTGCTTCCAGATGCTCCTCATCTGTTCCTGAAACCACCTTGAGATCTGGCGCAAATTCATACATAAACTGTCTGCATATGCCGCAGGGCCAGCCATCCTGCTTCGCAGTGGCTATAACTATGCGATCAAATTCTCTTTCGCCCTCTGAGATGGCTTTGACCATGGCGGTTCGCTCCGCACAAATTGTAGCCCCAAGTGATGAGTTTTCAATATTTACGCCTGAATAAACTCTACCGCTTTTGCCTACAAGCATTGCGCTTACAGGGAATTTTGAAAACGGACAATATGAGTTTTTGAGGTTTTCCTTTGCCTTGTTGTACAGGTCTATGTCATACTGTTCTACTTTCATATTTGCCTCCCAAGGTCTATTCTGTTCATTACAGCTTCTTCTTTTGCTCTCATTATCCGCTTTTCATCCTCCACCATATGGTCATATCCCATAAGGTGAAGCAGGCTGTGAGTGAAAAGATATATTATTTCTCTTTCAGGACTGTGACCGAATTCCTCTGCCTGAAGCATGGCTTTTTCGGTGCAGATAACCACATCTCCCATAATTATCTCCCCTGTTTTCGGGAACTCATCCTTGCTCTCAAACTGAGGAAAGGACAAAACATCCGTAACAGAGTCTGTATTCCTGTATTCTCTGTTGAGCTGCTGTATTTCATCCATATCTACAAAGGTAAGACTTATCTCTGTAAGGTTACTGTCTACTTGCTCCATTTCAAGGCATACCTTTGCAGCTTCTTCTATTTTGTTCATCATCGCCTGCTTAGGCAGGTTTTCTCCGTCTACTATTATATTCATCTGTTAGTCTTCCTTTGGCGGGTTTTTTTCGTAATATTTATCGTATGCATTGATTATCTTCTTTACAAGCTCATGACGCACCACGTCTGTGTCTTTGAGGAAACAAAAGTCTATATCGTCTACGCCTTTGAGCACTCTCACAGCCTCTGTCAGTCCTGAGGTTTTGCCTCTTGGCAGATCTATCTGCGTAACATCGCCTGTGACAACCACCTTGGAGCCAAAGCCCATTCGCGTCAGGAACATTTTCATCTGCTCCCTTGTGGTGTTCTGAGCCTCGTCTAGAATTATGAATGAGTTGTCGAGGGTACGGCCTCTCATATATGCCAGCGGCACGACCTCTATGACTTCTTTTTCCTTGAGCCGCAGTGCTGTATCTCTGCCCAGTATGTCATAAAGCGCGTCATAAAGAGGTCTCAGATACGGGTCAACCTTATCCTGCAGATCTCCCGGCAGAAATCCCAGCCTCTCTCCTGCTTCAACGGCAGGTCTTGCAAGGATTATCTTTTGTACGTCTTTTTTCTTGAAGGCGTTTACCGCCATCGCTACCGCAAGGTATGTCTTGCCTGTGCCCGCAGGTCCTATTCCGAATACCACGTCTTTGTTTCTCATGCTTCTGATGTAGTATTTCTGTCCCAGCGTCTTGGGCTTTAGCGGTTTGCCCATATGGGTATAACATACTATGTCCTTATCCATATGGCTCTCCTCATAGGATATCCCCTGTCTGCACAGGTCTATAATATATGTTACCTTTTGTGTATCCAGCTTCTCACCTTTTTTGATAAGGGTCATAAGCTCATTTATTACTTTTTCGGCTGTTTCAAGCTTATCGCCTTTGATTGTGAGCATATTGTCTCTCTGTATAATCACCACGCCCAGATGCTCCTCGATGAGCTTAAGGTTGCAGTCCAGATTGCCGAACAGCTCTCCTCTGTCAAAGGTGTCCTCAATTATAATTGCTTTTGCTGTATTGTTTAAGCTTTGTGTCACTAATTGCTTCTCCTCTTCTTTACCTGTTCATAACCATATTATATTACTTCCTACCAAAATTTCAAACTCTAATTCACCTTGCTTCAGTTTGTTTTTTAAACGTTAAAAACAGGATAGACCGATTCTATCCTGTTTATATTCTATGCAAGAAATTCTTCGATGATTTTGCGTACATCATTTCCATCTGCAACACCTTTAACTTTGCCCATGACGGCTCCCATGAGCTTGCCCATGTTCTGCTTGCCGCCTTCGATACCAAGGTCTGCCGCAGTGGCTTTAACTATATCTCTAATCTCATCAGCACTAAGCTGTGCAGGGAGATATTTCTGTAAAACCTCGATTTCCTGTTTATATGCATCTGCCAAGTCCATTCTGCCGGCTTTCTCAAAATCAGAAAGTGCATCTTTTCTCATTTTTACCTGCTTTGCAAGTATTGCGATGATGCCTTCGTCATCAAGTTCTTTACGGTTGTCTATTTCATACTGCTTAATCGCAGCACGAGCAAAACTTATTGTATTTTTTCTGACCTCATCCTTTGCTTTCATAGCATCCTTGAAATCAGACATAAGCTGGTCTTTTAGTGACAATTCAATTCACCTCTAATCTGTACTGCTTTAGTATTTCTTAGCCTTTTTTCTTGCAGCTTCAGATTTCTTTTTTTTCTTTACGCTTGGCTTTTCGTAATGTTCTCTTTTTCTTACTTCTGCCATAACGCCATCTCTTGCGCAAGAACGCTTAAATCTTTTTAAAGCGCTTTCAAGACTTTCATTTTCTCTTACTATAACCTGTGCCATACCTGTTTCACCTCCTGACTTTAAATAAATATCTGGCTGAATGGTCTGCATATAGCGATATTATACTATCATTCATCCTAATTATCAAGGGGTTTTTTGTATTTGTTTTTGCAGTCAAAATGCCTTACCTGTATATAGCTTCTAACTCTTCAAGTATATCTTCCTTTGACTTTCCTGAAATGCCGATCTGCTTCAGATTCACATCTTCTGTCCTCATATGCTCTGCAAATTTACTCATATCTGCTTTTATTGCATCCGGCAAACAGGATAGCGGTTTTATGTTACGGTCAAGAAGTTCCGTCAGCCTAAACACATCATTTTTGTGTTTGCGTATGCTTCGGCTGTCAACATGTCCTCCCGCCGCCTTTCTTTGTGAAAGATCGAGCCATGCTTTCGCCTTAAAAGGTATCAGGTATGGCGCATCCAGCACTGTAACTCCCGATAGCTGAATTCTTCCTTTTTTCAGGAATTCATAGTAGTCCTCGTCCAGGAGAATTGCGGAAAGGCTTGATATGTCGTCTTCTATCGGCAGCGGTGAAAGTGTGGCATTTTCCGGCAGTATTACAGCATCCGGCTGTCTTGTGAATAATTCAATCATTGTTGGATATTCTTTCGTTCTTGGGTTCGCAAAGCGGTAAAACTGAGGCTCACCTGTGCTCCTGTTTCGATGTTCATACCCTGCTGCAATGACATATTCCCAAAATCTATGTCCAAAATCAGCATCGACAGCTTCTATAATCAGCACAAGGTCTATATCCTTTGTGGCACGGAAATCCAGGCCTTCATCTGTCATCAGCAAGTCGCATGCCGTACCACCAATAATTGCATATTGTTCCTCATACCCTTGAAACCATTTTCTAAAGCTCTCTATTCCTCTTACCATTAATTTCCCTCCAGACATCTGTCAGCATTTCCTCAACAGCTTCCTCTATCCTTTCATCTCTGTCTTCTCTCAGCGCCAAAGCAAGGGACAATCTGTCAACACAATCTCCACCTGCAAGTTTTCGGGGATTATACCTCCAAAGCTCCACTGCGCACTGCTCATCGGAATTCTGCAATTTTACTGATGCTGATTTTTCCCATATTGAGATGCTTGCCGCAGCAAAACACTTCGCCACAGGCGGATTCAGCATCGAATATTCGGACAATGCTGTATACCCGCTAAAAAGCAGTTTATCTTTTATTTCTGTTTTTGGTACATATATGGTTCGCTTTACCGGATTTTGCAGATAATCTTTTGCTGCTTCAAAAAGCTCTCCAGGCTCTTTGTCTGAACAGATTATCTTCTGCACGCCTCTTTTCTCTGTCCGCAAAAGTCCTAAAGCTTCTAACTGTTTTGATGCTCTGGACACAGATGTAGGCGTAAATGCAAGGATTTCCGCCGCATCACTTGTCATCATTTCGCCACATCCATGATAAATATAACAGAGCAGCAGTAGCTGTGCAGACGGAAGCATACTTGAAGTTTCCACCTTTTCCGAGTCTGCACGTTCCTGCAAATATGTCGCCATAAACGGCAGATAAATCTGCTTCCCGTCAACAACAAACGGAATGCGGTCGCGCAAAAGGTATTCCTTTTGTCTATAGGTAATATGATTAAGCACAAGCACTGCCGGAGCTTCCACTGCATTTTCAATTCTTTCAAGATGCTTTTTTAACAAATTAACAGCATCCAGATCCGTTTTGGGATAAACAAACACCGCTTTCATGCCGTCAAGCGACACTCTCTGCAGCCTGTATCTTGTATAGATAAAGTTGGGAACAGATTCAATTTCACAGGTATCATATGTGACATGTATTCCAAGCACATGCTTCAGGTATTCCATTGTGTACACTCCTTCTTAACTTTTAATTGTATTATAACTTATTTTAAGTTGCAATACAATATTTATGTTAAGATATGCACACCCTTATATATACCGAAAAATTTTAATTTCCTTTATCACAGCTATTACATACTCTCAATGTTCCTTGCAGGCAGCCCTGAAACCTCAGCAATTATATCAGCATCAACACCTTTAGCTTTTAAGGCCTTGGCCATATCCACCTTCTCTGCCGCTCTGCCCTGCTCAATGCCTTCTTTTCTGGCTTCAGACAAATCCGTATTATACTGATACCTGAATTTTTTTCTTGCCAGCATCATCTCATATGCCATATCATCTGCTGCCAGTTTACTGAATATATTCTCTGCCAAAACAATTGCCTTGTCTCCGCTGTCTATAAGCAGCTCCAATAATGCTTCATTATTCGGGTCATTTGCATACCTGAAATACAGCGACACTCTCTCAAGCGGTGTCATATCAGATACATCCCTGCTCCTGTCTACCTTGTCTATCTCTATAAAATGAAAGCTTACACTGTCAGTCAGTTCTCTGTTGTTTTTTTGTCTCTGAAGCCGAACACACTGTGGTATGATTCTATATCTTCAAACAGATTGCCTCCGGCAAATGCCACAACAGTCGTATTCTTCATTTCATCTCTTGATTTCAGTATGTATGTCATATTCAGCAGAATTCTGTTTTTGAAATATTTATCGGGATGATTCTCCATCTCCACACTGAACAGACTGCCTGTATCTGTTTCAAGCCTGATATCAAACCCGATCTGACAACAATTTTCTGTTTTAGAATAATCGATTGGGTTAAATATGTTAATATCCTTGATAGGTGTATCTGATGTATCCGGTTTGTCTCCTGTCACAGTATTGAGTAACGCTATAAGGGCCTGATTTGACTCCTCTGTATCCTGCCCGTATATCTTATTGAATACCATACCATCAGTAAAGTCAAAATCTTCTCTATGATTATTTACAAACAGATTCACAACATTTCCTCCTTGTCTATCTCATCATTCTTTATTTACTAAGCATTTAATTTATTGTTTATATCTATTATATACTATCAATATATTCTGGTCAAACACTAAATATCGTTCATCTCAACAGCAATAAAAAATTCTCAAAGCTTTGTATGCTCCGAGAATTTTTTTAGATCTTTTGCCCTGCTCGGAATAGCAGATATCACACTGATATGTAATGACCTTTGTCAAGGGGTAAATTAACAATAATCATCACAAACTTTATTAAGCTGTTTCCAAAGGCACCTTGAAAGAGCTCCAGTGTATCAGTTCCCGGCATTGGCCACTCTGATATAC
>CAVAON010000010.1:0-38922 GCA_963590215.1 Anaerovoracaceae bacterium
ATAATATTGAAGATATAACAGGCGAAATTGATACAACAGCGAGTGCAGGAATATGCTATATAGGAGGTATAGCAGGATATAATAACAGTGCTCAGTCAAATGCCCAGTCTGTTACTTCAAACTGCTATAACACAGGGGCAATCAGTGGAACAGGGAAGAGCCTGTGCAATGCAGGTGGTATTATAGGCAATCTTTCAGGACATAGCAGCTTTTTTACCATGTCAAACTGCTACAGTGCAGCTGCTGTTACAGCAGATGCAACAACTAAAAATGCAGGAGCTCTTGTAGGTAGTGGCAGTAGTGGCGCATTCTCAAACAACTACTACCTTGATAACGGTCTTAATGAACCTACAGCAAATTCAAATAAAAAAACTGCCAGTGAAATGAAAACGGAAGAATTCGTGAAGGCTCTTGGAGATGCATATATTGCAAATACCAATGGCGGCTATCCTGTACTTGACTGGGAAGGAACGATTGATCATATCAAGGTGACAACTAACCCTGACAAGCTTGTATATAATGACCTTGAGGATTTTGATGACACAGGCATGAAAATTACAGCATATATGGGAAGTGATGATACAGATGGCAAGGAACTGGTATCAGGCTGGACTGTTCTAAACGGAAAGAACCTCAAGACAGGACAGAGTACTGTAGAGATTGAATACAAGGGCGCTAAAGTAGCTGTTCCTGTAACTGTTAATCAGGTTGTGCATACAATAGATGCAGAGGGACTTGTATTTGATATAACAGCGCCGAAAGCAGGAGAAACTCCTCAGGCAGCACTTGAATCAGGCAGTGATAAGTTTAACGCTGCAATCAGCTGGACTAAGGGAGGCGAAGCTTTCACAGGCACGTTTGAAAAAGGCACATACTACAGAGCAGAGGTTACTCTTAATTCCAAATATATAAAGGGCGATGAATACTGGGCATTTGATAAAAACTCAGTACCTGTAGTGGATAGTGCATATGAAATTAAAAACATAAAATTTACAGATAGCGTTGAAGATGAAAATAATGCGAACGATGTAATGACATTTACAGTTACATTCAAAGCAACATCTTCTGCAAGCGGTCTTACTGACAAGGTAAGTCATCTGTATTACGAAGGCGATAACAGCACATTTGTTAAATTCAGTGAATACCTTGATGATACGCTTACTATAGAAGGCAGTGTAAACAAAACTTACACAATTAAGGAACTGGAACAGCTCGCTCTTGATAAATCAATAGGTATGGAAGGCGAATTCGGAGAGTATAATCTTGCAGGAATCAAATTGTATGATTTGCTCCTTGAAAACGGACTTTCACAAAATGCCTCAGATAATACGGCAGTATATATCTATGGTAAGGCCAGAAAACCTGTTGAAACAACAATAGGTGAACTGAGGAGTGCAACAGGTGAAGACGCAGCTGTTATCGCATATGGTGACGTTGCAAATGGTATTCCTCTTGGTTCTGCACATGGCCCGCTGTGGGTAGTGCAAAATGATATATCCGGAATATGGTGCTCAAATGTAACAAAGATTGAAATTGGAAAAATCAAAGAGGCTGATAAGTACAATGTAACGTTTACAACTGACCCTGAGGGTGCAGATGTACTTGTAAAAGATGCTTACGGTAACGAAATTGCTTCGTCTGAGAATAACATATATTCACTCAGAAATGGTGAAACGTACAGCTACACTGTTTCAAAGGAAGGCTACAGTGTCAAAAGTGGTGAGGTTACATTAGCAGGGGCAGACCAGACTGTAAATGTGTCACTTAGAACCGTATGGGATGGCAAGACTCAAACAGAGCCTGCAAAGGATGAAGATGGTTTCTACCTGATAGGAACAGCGGCAGAGCTTATGTGGTGGCACGATCATTATGGCGAAGAAGATGTTTCAAGCAATGTAAAACTTACAGCAGATATTACATTAAACAATGGAGTAGACTACACAAACGAGTGGGAAATTCTCGGAACAAACAGTGGATACAGCTCAGGAGGAACTCCATCATATACAGGTATATTTGATGGACAGGGTCATGTAATCAGAGGGTTATATATAAACAGAGAAAATACTATTGAATACTGGCTGTATTGGAGTGGCGATGTAGGTATGCTTGCCGACAGAATCAGTGAAATCGGAATGTTTGGATATGCAGGTGGCAATGCAGAGATTAAAAATCTTGGTGTAGAAGGCATTATAGAGGTATTTGACAGACCGGATTCAATGTATGCCGACTGGATTCAGATTGGTGGTATAGTCGGTCTTGCACAGGGAAGCACAAAGATAGAAAATTGCTATACTAATGTTGGTATCAAAGCTGTTGCTTCAACAGAAACAGGAACAGTAGGCGGTTATCCTGAGGCAGGCTGGGGAGATAAGTGCGATATATATGCAGGCGGTATTGCAGGCTCATTGGGCAGCAGCGCAAAAATAACAAACTGCTACAGCAAAGGCACAATCGTAGGCGCTGAAACAAGACAGGTGACTGCAGGCGGTATTGTAGGCGGTATGAGAAGTAAAGACACATCTGTTGAAAACTGCTACTCAACAATGACAATACAGTCTATTACTCGTGAAAACCCTAACTGGGAATCATATATTGGAGGTATTGCAGGAAACGCAGCATATGGAGATACGTTGGGATACGGAACTGTGAAGGGCTCAGTTGCTCTTAACAATAGCCTCAATGGTAACAATGATACTGCTATAACGGCAGCAAGAGTTGCAGGCAAAGGAGATACAGATAAGCTGACAGGCAATCTTGGCTTAAGCAGTATAAAGATGAAAGGTGTAACTGTAGACAATACGGATATACTTAATGGCAAACTCATAAAGCAAAATGAAGCCGAATTGGCGGCAACATATAAAGATTGTGGCTGGAGTGCAGACATATGGGCAATGGAGGATGGCACATATCCTATGCTGAAATGGCAGACAGAGGCTGCAGGAGAAGATATTGCCGTAGATTATGAAGGACAGGAATATGAGCAGGATACAAACTGGGATGGTTACTTTGGAGAAGCAGCAGCACCTCCATATTTCAATGTAAACTTCAAGGTTGACGGATATGACAGCATACTTGCAAAATCCTTTACAAGAGAGCAGATGACAGAAATGGCTGCTGAGGACAATGAAGGAACACTGTATTATTCAGCAGTTGGATACGGATACGCAGGCAGAGCAGTGAAAGAATATGTATATCTTGATACATTACTTGAGAATGCCGGCGTAAGCTTTGAAAAAGGAGATAAACTGGTATATGGTACATATTATACATATGACTATGACTATTTGATGGCAGACAGATACTATTATCCTGACTGGACAGCGGGCAGCAGTGAAAACGCACAGAGGATAAAAACTGTAATAGCTCTCAAATCATACGGGGCATCTTCAGGAGTAAGTAAGGAGCTGTGGAGCTACTATGCTCTTCAGGCAGACTATCTGTATGCATATATGCTTACCTTCGGGCAGAAGACTCCTGACGATCAGACATATGGATATTTCACGTATCAGCAGGTCGAGGGCACTGTAGCCTATGATGATGAATCGGCTGCAAATGAAACAGTTAAGAGCTGGCTCGCATCAGTTATATCACAGGCACAGGCAGATTATGATGCAATTAAAGTATCAGCAGATGGAACAGATATAGAGGGCGGAAACAAGTATGTTTCACAGGAGCAAAAGAATAAATATCTCGAATATATAAACAATGCAACATCTGCAATGACATCAGAAGATGCAACCAACGGTAGCCTGATGGAAGCAGGGGAAACTCTTGAAGCTGCAATGAAGTCATTTGATAAGATTAAGAAGGATGGTCTTGGTAAAGATAGAACAAAGCTGAAATCAGCAATAGAGCTTGCGACAAATGTATATAACAGTACTGTGGAGAGCACAGACGGAAGTGGGCTTAATGAAACACAGCTCTGGGCTACTAAAGAACAGAGAGATGCTCTTAAAAATGCAATTGATGCTGCAAATACAGTAGACAAAAATAGTGACGCTTCACAGTCGGAAATAGACGATGCGGCATTTAACCTTACAAGCGTGCTTGCAAACTTTGCAACAGATACAGGTAAAATAGAGGATACTGCGAGGATTGAAGCAGAGAATGTTTTAAATGAGTATGCTGATTCATATATCGATAGAAGTAAATATCGTGCAGAGGAGCTTGCTGAGATAGACAAACTGCTTGAAGAAGGTATTAAAAACATAGATAATGCCAAGACAGTAAATACTATAAAGTTTGCTATGGATGATGCTCTTGAAGCAATCAAAGCTGTAAAGACAGAGCTTGAAGCCGAAAAAGCAGATGCTAAGGAAGCATTAAGTGATTATTTCTACAGCATCGTAGATAATTATGACGCATCACAGCAGGTTGTGCTTCGTGAAAAACTTACACAAAGCAGCGAAAAAATTGACAAAGCTGTAACTGTTGAAGAAGTAAAGAGCCTTGTTGCAGGCAGCAAGACTGAAATGGATAAGATAGAGAAAAAAGCTTCACAAAGCAGTGGCGGTGCAGCTGCAGTTCAGACCCCGGTTCAGCAACAGACAGAAGCTGAAAAAGCTTTAGATACAGCTAAAGAGAAAGCTCTTGACACATTGCAGACATGGTATGAAAAAAATGCACTGTACTATGGAGAACAGCAGTCTGAATTGTCTGTAGCAGTACTTGAAGGAGTTAAAGCTGTCAGATCTGCAGTCAATGCTTCAGCAGTAACAAAAGCACTTGATAGTGCAGTTGACAAGATTAAGCTGATTAAGACCAAGGAGCAGATTGACAGTGAAAATGCCAAGGCTGAGGAGCTTATCAAACAGGCTAAGGCAGAGGCTGTAAAGAAGACTAAAGGGCTCAAGGTTACTACAAAGTCCACAAAGACTTCGAAAGGTAACATCAAAGTCATCGCTAAGGCTGACACGTCAGAGCTTATAGCTGCAGGATTTACTGTGAAGTATAAATTCTACAGATCCACAAAGAAGACTTCAGGATACAAACTGAAGAAAACAAAGAGTGAGAATACGTATATTAATACTAGTGCCAAGAAAGGCAGGAGGTATTATTACAAGACAAAGCTCGCTGTATATTATAACGAGGAGCTGATAGCACAGACCACGCTCAAACAGTCAACTCGTGCAGCCAGAAGAAGATAAATAAAAGCTTAAAGGCAGGGGGTTGTGATACAGCAGCTTCCTGCCATAATACTTAAAAGATAAAACAAAAGAGGCTTTTTACTTATGAAAACAGGAAAGATCAGAATTAAACATATGTCGATCATATTGCTTGTCGCAGCAGCAATCATATCCATTTGTACACTGGGAATAAGCAGGCAGGCAGCAGTAAATAGCGAAATTTCAAAGTATGACAACACAGAACTCACATCACTCATACTTGCTTATGACAATGATGGTAATGAAATTTCGCCAAAAAAAATTGATGAACAGACATATGACGGATATACTTTTAAGCTCAAAAGTGATACACCGGACAAATATACAACTGAGGAAGCAATTAAAAATTTAGGAATTAAGGAAATAGGCGGAGATAATTTTTACAGCGCCAAAACCCTTGAGGCAATAGATGAATTTATATCCGAGGAATATATAGAATATATAGAGCCGGACTATACAGTTACGGTTTCGGACAACTTCTATACGGAAGAAAATGTTGCAGACCCTAATGATGTGAGCGATAAGCAGTGGAACCTTGCAATGATGAAAGTTCAGGAAGCATGGTCAAAGGGTGTTTACGGGCAGCCTATGTACGACAGAAAAAATGATGTTACAGTTGCCGTAATCGATAGCGGACTTTATGGTTCAGGTGTGGATGACACTGAAAAGCATGAGGATATAGACTACGGCAAGGTTGTTTCGGGAACCAATCTTGCAACAAGTGCGAAGGGCACTCCTGATACATTGGGACATGGTACATTTGTATCCGGAATGATATTTGCAAAGATGAACAATAATGTGGGCATCGCAGGCATAGCTTCTGAGGTTAAAATACTGCCTATCAAGGTGTTCGGAAGCTCAGGCAGAACATCAAATTCAACAGTTGAATCGGCAATCTATGAAGCTGTGGATAAGGGTGCTGATGTAATTAATATGAGCCTTGGTGCAGCAGGATATTCGGCATCTTTGAAATCTGCCTGTGATGCGGCGGAAGCAGCAGGAATACTTGTTGTGGCCGCTGCAGGAAACGACGGCACTTCGGTAAACAACTACCCTGCAGCCTATGATAGCGTAGTAGGTGTGGCTTCAGTAGACTCTGACAGGGGCACATCATATTTTTCCCAGTACGGGGACAGTGTAGATGTGGCAGCGCCGGGAGGCTCTGTATACAGCCTGGGACTTGGAGCTTCAAGCTACAAGTCAGGAAGCGGCACTTCGTATGCATCGCCTGAAGTTGCAGCACTTGCCGCTATGGTTAAATCAATAATGCCTGAGATGACTCAGACTGGATTCCAGAAACTCCTTGAGGAAACATCGCAGGATGAAGGCGCAGAAGGCTTTGACAAGTATTACGGCTGGGGTATTGTAGATTTCGGTAGTGCTGTCACATCAGTGCTTGAGCAAAAATATCTGCCGATATATAATATTCAGCTTGACATTACGGATGAAAACAGGAATAAGATAAGCGATGCAGATGTGACAGTAAAAGCAGCAGAGGATATTTCTTGGGAAGATGATGAATCTAATAATATTTCAGCGGGAACATGGAAAAAAGGCACCGTTATAAATCCGGAAAACGGTATATACAAGCTTCATAAGGGAGAATATTCATATATAGTCAGCAGAGAGGGCTACAGAACAGTTGAAAGCACCTTTGTAACATATATGAAGGATCAGACTGTGTCCGTTGCGCTTGAAAAGACCTATAGCGTTTCAGTAGTTCCTCAGGATTCGGAGGGCAACATACTTGATGAGTCAGTGATAAAGCTCACAAGAAAAGGCGACGGTCTTGAGATAAACATAACGCAAAACAGCAGCGGTAGATATCAGTGCCTCATACCTGCCGGAACCTATGATTACTCAGTAGATGCGGCAGGTTATGTAACAATGCAGGGAGCTTTAGAAATCGCCACAGAAAACCAGCAGAAAAAGCTGATAACGCTATACGAGAGAAAGCAGCTCTGCAATGTAATATTTGAATGTAAAAATGAAAACAATGAAATTCTTGAGGACATCAATATCGTTATTTCAGATGGTGAAAACAACCGGATAACGGCGCAGGATGATGGCACATATATGCTTGTAAAAGGCAGAGAGTATGTATGCATAGCATCAAAGGCCGGTTATGAAGAGGAAATACTTAGATTTAAAGCAGGAAACAGCGATGCAGCTAAGCAGGAAATAGACTTGAAGGAAGTTGACCGTACTGCTGAATTTGAAATTAAGGACAGTAGCGGAAATACTCTTGAAGGTGCAGTTGTCACACTTAAAGACAACAATGGCAAAGTAATGGAGCCGTTCAAGGCTGACAGATTCAAATACAATGTGCAAAGGGATGCGGAGTATAGCTATACCATAAGCTGCAACGGCTTTGCAGACAAGAACGGTTCCTTTAAGGCAGACAAATCAAGAGTATTGACTATTGTGATGGAGGATAAAAAAACTGAAGTAACGTTTGAAATTAAAGGTAATGAGGAAACAACGCTGACAGATGTAAAACTGTCTGTATATGGTGAAGACGGTAAGCTTTACAGATCTGTGGGTAACAAATATTTCCTTCCGTGCGGAAATTATACTTATAGCGTTGCAGCAGAAAGCTATCAGGCAGTAAACGGCAGCTTTAATGTTACAGCTGACACAGACAGTGTTGAAATTCCTATGACACCTCAGATTGCAGGTGCTGAAACTGAATTTGCGGGCGGTGAAGGGACTGCGGCTAACCCGTACCTTATAGCTACACAGGATCAGTTTGAAGCCTTCGCAGCAAATACAAGGCTGAGTGATGGCGTGGAAAAGACGACAGAAGGCTACTACAGGCTTCTTTGCGATGTTACATTAACAGAAAACTGGTCCTCAATAGGCGGATATAAGGACGGAGATTGCTATAATATATTCTGCGGCAGCTTTGATGGCGGTGGACATACCGTAACAATAAGCAGTACTAAATATGATGACGGCAGCATAGCTACGGGGTTATTTGGTGCAGTGGAATCGGCAAAGATCAGCAATATTACAGTAGAAGGAACTGTGACGGGAAATAAATATGTAGGCGGTATTGTAGGACTGGTGTTTTATCATACCGATAAAACTGTAATAGAAAACTGTGCAAATAAGGCAAAAATAAAAGCAACCTCATTTGCAGGTGGCATTGCAGGCTATGTAAGTGCTACAGCTAATGCCAAGGTCAATGTATATATAGAATCATGCAGCAACTCAGGAGTAATAAATGCGACAGGCAACTGTGCAGGCGGAATAATCGGAGCAGGTCGTGCTATGAGAATAGCAAGCTGCTATAACAGAGGCAGCGTGACAGGTGAATATGATGCAGGCGGCATACAGGGAAGTGCTTCTGCAAATACATATACCTACAGCTGCTATAACACAGGAGAAATAAAGCAGACAGCAGCTTCCGGAACTTCACATTATGGAAAAGCCGGGGCTATAACAGGCTCATCATCAGGAAATTATGGCAGCATATATTATCTCAACGGAACTGCAACATCGGCGATAGGGGTAAGTACCAATGTGGTTATGGATTACTATAAGAAAAAGACCGATGGGGAGATGAAAACAGCAGACTTTGTAGATCTGCTGAATATCAGAAATGAGGAGGATAGAGGCGACTTTGTCTTCTCCGAAGGAGATTATCCTCTGCTTAAATGGCAGCAACAAGAAACAGCAAAACTCTATGCAGAGCAACCTGCTATTACAACTCAGCCTGCTGATTCTAAATGTGAAATTGGTGAAGATAGTAGACTTGAAGTGGTAGCGAATGCATCGGATGGCGGGAGCCTTACATATCAATGGTATGCAAATCATACAGCAGATACAGAATATGCTCAGAAAATAGAAAACGCAAAATCAGAGAACTATATACCTGACACAAGCGCTGAAGGCACTATGTACTATTATGTCGTAGTGACAAACACTATTACTAAGGGTGGCAAAACAGCAACGAACAGAACAAGAAGCAGGTTTGTCAAGATAGAAACTGTATCAGGGCAGATGGCATCAGCCCCTCAGATAACAGAAGTAACAGGCGGCGGCACATTTGAAATCGGAGAAGAAGCAGAGCTTGGAGTGGCAGTGAATTCACCTGCCAGTGGAAATCTTACTTATCAGTGGTACAGAAGCAAATATGCAGACACCAAGGGACAGGCTATAGCGGATGCAAATGAAGCTGCATATACTGCAGCAAACGAAGCTGCGGGAACATGGTATTATTATGCAGCAATTACAAACACCGAGGGCGACAGTTCAAAAACTGTCAACTCCGAGAGAGTAAGGGTTGAAGTTAAATCCAAGGATATACCTGTAACACCACCTTCAGGAGGAGGCGGTGGAGGCGGAGCCTTACCGTTACCTTCTGCAGAAGAAAAAACTCCGATTATAACTGTGGAAACAGGCACCGAGGATAAGGTATCACAGGTAAAAGTGCCTGAGGACAAGATATCAGAAGCCATAGGCTCACTTACAGGCAGCAAGGGAGATATCACGATAGAAGTATCAGACAAGAAGGATTTGGATGAAATGAATCTTGAAATAGATATGAAATCCGCAGAAAAACTGGCGCAGAAGCTAAAAGGCACCCTTATAACCAAAGTTGCTGATGTAGAGCTTGTCTTCTCAAAAGAGGCTCTTGAAAATATTGTGAAGCAGGCAGATGAAAAAACTGAAACGATCACAATTATAATAAGAAAGGTTTCTGCTGATGCCGCAGATGGAAACGGAGAGCTTATTCAATTAGAAGTAAAGGCTGGAGATAGTATCATATATGACTTTGGCGGCAAGGTTTATGTTAAATCAGAGATGACAACCGTATATTCTAATAAAAACGGCATATTGCAGCTTACAGGCAGTGAGTTTTCCGATGTTAACAGCATTGATAACCCTGCGGTAGTTGCCCCTGCAAAGACGGATGTAAAAGCTCTTATCAAGGAAATGAGAATAAAAACTTCCGTAAAGAAAACCGGAAGGAGAAACATCAGAGTTAAAGCAACTGCTGATGTCAGCGAGATTAAGGCTGCGGGATATACTGTTAAATACAGATATTACAGGTCTGTAAAGAAATCGTCGTTGTACAAGGCGATGAAAACAAAGAAAACCACCACGTATATAAATACAACAGGCAAAAAAGGTACTAAGTATTATTACAAAGTCAGGATATATGTATACGATGACGGTAAGCTTGTTTGCAAGACTGCGCTGAAGCAGTCGAATGCAGCAGCAATTAGAAAATAAAGCCAGCTACGATAATGATAAATTTTTGAACAAGAAAAGTGCATCTTATGTGGATGTGCTTTTCTTCCTTTATGCGTATTAAAGGGTTAGATGCCGTATGTGTAGAAGGATCCAAGTGGTGCTGCAAGACTTGGACTTCTCCATATCATAGCGAAAGCGAAATTATGATTGGTGATTCCTATAGTAGTGCTGTGTTACGGGCATGAAAGAGCTTAAATAAAAGGGCTGACGGTGTTTATGTGGTGCCGATTACAAATTGAAAACACCCTGCGTTTTTACAGGGTGTGTAATATGGAATTTAGTTGGTTGTTTGTGTCGCTGTTGTCAGCGTTGTCTCAAGAGTGACTTTTTGCCCGTCTCTTTCGACAATTACTGAGATAGTATCTCCGGGAGAGTGTTTTTCTAAAACGGCTGTGAGATCATCATAATCTGAAATCTTCTTGCCATCTGCTTTGGCAATGCGGTCACCTATCTGGAAACCTGCTTCCTGTGCATTGATGCTGCTGATTGCTGTAACATAAACTCCCGCTTTGTCAACACCATATTGCTGAGCGAGTTCGCTGCTTGAAAGGTTTGCAACAGTAACTCCTATTTTTGCATCGCCTGAGGCTGTCTGTGAGTTGACATCGCCGCCTGTTTCCATAATCTGCTGAGCAACCTCTGCAGCAGTGTTCACAGGAATTGCAAATCCCAGACCTTCAACATCCGAACCTGAGGATTTGGCAACCACAAGCCCGATTAATTGTCCGTACTGATTGAACAGTCCGCCGCCGGAATTTCCCGGGTTGATTGAAGCATCTGTCTGAAGCAGATTCATTTCCTGTCCATCTATAGTTATATCCCTGTTGAGCGCACTTACTATGCCCGTAGAAACAGTTCCGCCAAGCTGTCCCAGAGGATTTCCGATTGCAACTGCCATTTCGCCGACTACAAGCTGATCGCTGTTGCCATAGGCAGCTGCTGTAAGCTCTTTGCCATTCGGATCAATCTTTATAACTGCAACATCGTTAGAGGAATCCGTGCCTACCAGTGTTGCCTCATACTCATCACCGTTTCGCAATGTTACAGTTATCTTCCTTGCTCCAGATACTACATGATTGTTGGTCATGATGTAACCATCGGAATCTATAATTACTCCGGAGCCTGCACCTTCTGTGACATATTGCATCATCCAGGAATCTGTAGCTACCGATTCTGTTACTATTTCAACAACAGAATCAGCCGATTTATCTACTATTTCAGATACTGTCAGAGAACTGCCTGTAGCATCTTCGAGAGTATATCCATCACTTCTTGAAACCTGATTGCCTCCTCCTGATGAACCGGATATGCCATCATATATTGCAGCACCTGCAAAGCCGAAAGCTCCTGACAAAATGATGCCTATACATATAAGTAGGGCGATTTTCGCCTTTTTGCTCATTTGTTTCTTGTTTTTTTTCTTTTTCTTGTCGTCGGAGTTATCCTCATAAGACGATACAAATTCATATTCGCTGTCTGTACTTGTTTTGCTGTAATCTCTGCTGGCCGAACCGTAAAGATTATCTATGAATGGCCGGGTATCAGGATTGTTGCCGTAAATAGAGTCTTTGAAATCTCCCATACTGTCACCTTCTTTGAAATTTGTTTTAATTTGTTGAACTTTTTCTTGCTTTCACTTACTATTATACATTCGAATATGTCTTTTTTGTGTTACTATTGTGTGAAACTTTTAGAAAAATGCAGAAAAAACATAGATTCTTGATGTGTGGCAGGATGAAATTGATTGTCTTTTTGGTATTTCACATGCCCTGAATATATGATATAATTAAGTGTTAATTTTGAAGACAGATAATTCGGAGGGATATACATGAGTAAAGTGGTTATGGGAATAGACAGAAGCGGCTCATTCAGAGTCTATGTAACAATCACAACGGATACTGTAGCTGAAGCCGTAAAAATTCACGGAACAACGCCTCTTGCATCTGCAGGACTTGGCAGAGTTCTTACAGGTGCAGGTCTTATGGGGCTTATGCTCAAAAATGAGGGAGACAGACTGACTGTTCAGTTCAAAGGTGACGGCCCTGCGGAACAGATACTTGCAACAGCAGATGGTAAAGGCAATGTCAAAGGATATATAGCAAACCCGGATGTTGATTTGCCTCTTACAGACAAAGGTAAGCTTGATGTCGGAGGCAGCCTCGGAATCGGACAGCTTACAGTTATCAAGGATTTGGGACTCAAAGAACCATATGTTGGGCAGATTGCTCTCGTTTCAGGGGAAATAGCAGATGACCTTACAGCATATTACTATATATCAGAGCAGCAAAACACATCCATAGCTTTGGGCGTCAAAGTAGATGTTGATTACAGCATTAAAGCGGCGGGAGGATTGTTCATACAGATGCTGCCCGATGCACAGGAAGGCGCAATTGATGCCCTGGAGGCTATGATAGCAGATATGAAACCCCTGACCTCTATAATTGAAGAGGTGCAGGATGCAGGTGCAGGCAAATCAGCAGCTGGGCTTACAGAGGCACTGATGGATGAAATATTCAAAGACATGCCGGAGGAGTACAGCGTTTCAAAGCTTGCAGAGGCACAGATAAACTGGCATTGTGACTGCAGCACTGAAAGACTCGAAAAAGCTTTAATGACAATAGGAGCAGGAGACCTGAGAGAAATAATTGAGGAGGATGGGCAGGCCGAGCTTACATGCCAGTTCTGCACAAAAAAATATCATTTTGACAAGGCGCAGCTTGAAGCGTTACTGGAGGCGATTGGCGGATGAAGGATATAATGGTTAGGATAACAGGCACACAGAATATAGATAATGATGCGGACAAGATAGAGTTTGTGACTGAAGGCAGAATTTATCAAAAGGGTGATGCCACATATATCATATATGAAGAGAGCGAGTTCACAGGACTTGAAGGCTGCAAGACAACAGTCAGAATCAGCGGGAACAATGTTAAAATGTTCAGATTTGGCGAAAGCTTTCCTTTAGACACCAGAATAGAATTTGAAAAAGGCAAGCGGTTTGAAGGATATTATCAGACACCCTTCGGCCCGATTGAAATGGAGATAATGACCAATAACCTTACAAATAATCTTTCCTTTGAAAACGGTGGCAGTCTCAATATAGACTATAATATAGCACTTGTAGGACTGACTGAGGGAAGAAGTGTTCTTGATATAGAAGTTATGTAAAAATTTAGGAGGTGAAGTATGAGAAACAAAACAGCAAAGGTGATAGCAATAATACTGGCTGCAGCACTTGTGATAACTACAGTGGCATGCTTTGGTTCAGCATTATTTTAGGATACATACAGAAAAAAGAGAGGCGAGCAATTATGGACAATTTACAGAAAATCGGATTTAGTGCAGAAAAATATCTTGAAGAGCAGACAGCGCATATTAGAGAGCGCATCAATGAAGGAAATGCGGAGAGGCTGTACCTTGAGTTCGGGGGCAAGCTTGTACATGACAAGCATGCAATGAGAGTGCTGCCGGGATTTGATGAAAATGCCAAAATTAAACTGCTCGAAAGAATGAGCAATCAGGCGGAAATCATAATATGCATCTATGCGGGAGATATAACTACAAATAAAACAAGACAGGATTTTGGAATCACGTATGATCTTGAAGTCATGAGACTTATAGATATATTCAGAAAACACAACCTCAAAATCAACAGCGTGGTTGTAACAAGATATGAGGATACCCCATCTGTAAATATGTTTATGAACAAGTTAGAGCGTAGAGGCATCAGAGTCTACAAGCACAGGTTTACAAAGGGATATCCTACAGATGTCGATGTTATAGTAAGCGATGAAGGATATGGCGCCAATCCGTATATAGAAGTTACAAAGCCTCTTGTGGTTGTTACAGGACCGGGAGGCGGCTCAGGTAAACTTGCAACATGTCTTTCCCAGCTTTATCATGAAAATAAAAGAGGTCGTAAGGTAAGATATGCCAAGTTTGAGACTTTCCCTATCTGGAATCTGCCATTAAAGCATCCGGTGAATATAGCATATGAGGCAGCAACGGCAGATCTTAGAGATGTCAATATGATAGATTCATTTCATCTCGAAACTTATGGCGAAATGGCCGTAAACTACAACAGAGACCTGGAAGTTTTTCCTGTAATCAAGCGCATCATTGAGAAGATTACAGGAGAAGAATCAGAATACAAATCCCCTACAGATATGGGCGTTAACAGAGCGGGCTTTGCAATTACTGACAATGAAGTATGCGAGGAAGCTGCAAAGCAGGAAATAATCAGAAGATATCTGATAGCATTATGCGATTACAAAAAAGGCAAGATAGAAGCAGAATCTCTTGAAAGAGCCAAACTGCTCATGGATGAACTCGATTTAAGGCTTGAAGACAGAGCCGTAATACAGGCGGCAAGAGATTATGTCGAAATGAAGCGCAATTGTAATGAGAGATATATAAATGCTGTAGGCATGGCCATACAGCTTAACGATGGCAGAATGATAACAGGCAGAAGCTCCAGAAGGATGGTTGCTGCAGGTGCAATGATATTAAATGCAGTCAAGGCCTTGGCCGGCATAGAAGATGATGTTCATTTGATTGCTCCTGATGTGCTTGAGGGAATACAAAGGCTCAAGACAGAATTCCTTGAGCAGGACAGAACGAGCCTTACATGTGAGGAAATCCTTAACGCTCTCGTGGTCTCTGGTACAACAAACCCTGTGGCTGCAAAAGCCCTTGAATTTCTCAAAGAGCTCAAAGGATGTAAAGCGCACTGCACAGCGATACTTTCAGACAGGGACGAATATACGGTAAGATCTCTTGGCATAGATGTTACTTGTGATCCGGATTATGCTACAACCAACCTGTATCTTGGATAGGAGGACTTATGTACGGACAGTTTTTTGTGCTGTTTGCTATAGTGTTTACAGGATATTTCTTTAGAAAATTCAATATTATAGATGATGCGATGAACCATGGACTAAACAGGTTCATCGTATATTTTGCCTACCCATGTATGATAGTTCATAACATAGGTACACTGGAAATGAGCGGTCAGCTGATGCGATCATTTCTCGTAACCTTTGGAATAAGCTGCGGTATGTTTGCGATCTACAGTATATATTCATATCTGTATTGCAAAACCAGAAAATTTCCGGAAAGCAGCAACGTTGCGGAGATGGCAATGTCAAGTCCTAATAACGGATTCATGGGATTTCCCGTCGCTCTCATATTTTTTGGTGAACAAGGGCTGCTTCTGATGCTGGCTCACAATGCTGCGATGAATTTCTATTTCTTCTCATACGGACTTGTTCTGCTACGGAGAAATGCAGATGATAAACCTAAAATGTCAGCAGCAGGTATTCTGAAGAGTCTCCTGAAAATCCTTGTAAATCCAAATATATTGGCACTTTTTATAGGGTTTGCCATATCTCTTGCCGGAATAGACTTTGAAGGGAGTGCAGTAGATACATATCTTACAACTATAGGCAATGTAGCAACTCCGATGGCAATGATATTCATAGGATCATCCCTTGTAGGCAGCAGCTTCATGGATATAGTCAGAGATAAAATTGTACTTGAAACCACCTTGAACAAGCTGTTTCTTATCCCACTGCTCACATACTTTGTGGCGATATGCCTGCCTGTGAGCAGCCTCATGAAATCAATCATAGTGCTGGGGAGCTGCTTCCCTGTAGCGGCAACAGTATCAATGCTTGCAGAACAGGAACATCAGGATCAGAAATTGTCGAGCAGAGCACTGTTTCTCAGCACGGTTATATCTATGGCAACAATACCCATAGCGATATTTTTGATAAACAAATTTATTTGACCGTAAACAGAGGGCTTAAGAATGGTATGTTCAGAGCTCTGATTAGCGGCAAAGAGGAAATAGAGGAGCTATAACAAAGACATTTAGGCTTGTGATTTGTTTATGCCTCTTCACTAAGTGATTGAAAAAAAGGACTTGTCTCACTAACTGGTATAGCTGTTAATGCGATAGCCCTTTTATATTGCTTCATTTTTTTACTACTATTCTCTCAGCATATTTGCCAAAGAAATGATAGCCTGAGCCACCCTCTGCAATGATATCGAGGAGCTTATCTGCATCAGTTACAAGTATGCCTCCTGCAATAGTGACTCCCATATCAAAAAGCACGTCAGGGAGCATTCCTGCCGTAGGACCGGTAACTGCAATTTCAGCATCGGGCTTTGCCATTTCAAGCAGCTGCGGCAGAGTGCCGTTTAATATGGTGACACCGGTTATAACTAAAAGGTCTGAATAAGGTACGACAGTATCAGCCTTGTTAGCAGGCACAAAATATTTCATTTCGTGAGCTTTTAGTGTTTTTGGGTCAAGCTCTAAAATGTTAAAATCACTGTCTGCGGCTATAAGCTTCTTTATAATCGGGACAAGAGCGCCTACCACGGTAGATCTAGTATAATTTGCAGGCTCTATTTCATCAAAGGTATCAGCAAATTTTATCTCATAATCTCCATGCTCAAAAATTTTAGAGCTCAGTGCGTTAAGAGTTGCAATTCCGAGAGCTTTTTTGAGAGGATTATCCGAAAATGCATATTCAAGATAATCAGTGACAGGTTTTCCTGACAGCTTGCCCGAAAGAGGCATAGCCCTTGCAGAGCTGGGGCAGCATACAGCCTCGGGCATTTCTTTTACAGGAGTGAAACACAGGCCGCCATGACCTGTAGAAAGCTTGACCCCCGTAAAAAACAGGCCAAAGACAGCTCTTTCTACTGTTATTGTATCAATTTCTGATTTTAAAATATCCTTAACAAGGTTGATTGTTCTTTCAAGAATTATATTGTTCATAATTATCCAATCTGAGCCTTTATTCTTTCTCTTGTCATATCCTCACCCATGATCTGCTGAATCTCCCAGATATCAGGCGACTGCGCCCTGCCTGTCAAAGCAATGCGTATAACAGTTGAAACATGCCCCACATGACCTTTGTAATCTTCAGGATGTTTTTTGAAATCCTTAGGCTTTACGGCATATCCAAGGTCTGCTGTGATGCCCCTTATTTTTTCAAACCAGGTGCTCTGATCGTCATTGTGATTGTATGTTTCAAGATACATTGTAAGTATTTTATCTGCATCTGCTGCAGCTTCAGCCGGAAAATCATCCTGTTTGCTATATTCAAAGAAATACTTGAAATACTCGATAATCTGTGAAGCCTTGATAAGATCTTTTCTTGGCTTTTCGCCTGTTCTGTCAAGATCCAGAACCCTGAGCCAGTATGCCTTATCCTCAAGTATAGGAAGCAGGTCATTTCTGAACTCTTCCGCCCACTGCCTGATAAAGCTGTAGAGCTTATCTGAAGGTATTTTGACGAGTACATCCTTTGACACATCTTCAAGCTTGCCAAGATCAAACAGTGCGCCACCACCATTCATTTTTTCTACTGTAAAGTCGAATTCCGACACAGGAGAGTCAGGATTTGCGATTCTCCATTCTTCAAAGTTAGAATTCAATATAGTCAGCAGATATTCTCTGACTGCATCAGGGTGATATCCCTCATGCCTGTAGTAGTCAAGTGACAGCTCAGGGTCTTTTCTCTTTGAAAGCTTTCGTTTGTTGCCGGACTCGTCGATTTTCATAAGCTGACCCGTATGGCAGAATACAGGCATTTCAAATCCAAGTTTAGTAAAAAGCTCTACATGTATAGGAAGAGACGGTATCCACTCTGCGCCTCTGACAACATGAGTTGTTCTCATGAAATGATCATCTATGACATGAGCGAAGTGATATGTCGGTATGCCGTTTGTTTTGAGAATGACAATATCCTGATTGTTTTCAGGCATTGAAAGCTCTCCTCTGATGCCGTCAGCAACAGCTATATGGGCAGGGTTTTCTATGTCTCCATCTGATTTGAGCCTGATTACATAAGGGACTCCTGCCTCTATTTTTGATTTAATATCATCAAAGGACATATCTCTGCATTTGGCAAACTGCCCATATATGCCGGGGTTCAGTTTGTTTGCTTCCTGATATGCTCTGATTTCGCTTATCTCATTTTCTGTGAGGAAACAGGGATAAGCCTGTCCGTTTTGTACCATTTTTTTGGCGAAGCACTGATAAATTTCGCCTCGTTTGCTTTGATAGTATGGCCCGTAATTACCTGTTTCGCCGTCAAGCAGTGCGCCTTCATCAAAATTTATTCCGAAGAAATCAAGCGACTTTATAATTGTTTCGACTGCTCCCTCAACATATCTTTTGTCGTCGGTGTCTTCTATACGGAGATAAAAAACTCCGTTGCTCTGGTGTGCAAGTCTTTCATCGGCAAAAGCGCCGTACAGGTTGCCAAGATGTATGAATCCTGTGGGAGAAGGACCAAGTCTTGTTACTTTTGCGTCTTCGGGAAGAGTTCTTTTTGGGAAAAGCTCCTCGTAATATTCGGGTGTCTTGTCGATATGCGGGAACAGAAGCTCCGCGAGCTTGTTATAATCCATATTTTAACCTCCAATGGTATTGCGATTTAATTTACCATATCATTATACATTGGAAAAAGCTTTTATTGCAATGTATATTTTGTCATTGACGCGTTTTGGTATAACAAGGTACAATAGATGTGTATATACTCAATTAGAAACAGAGGAGTTTCAATTAAATGCTTATCAGAAATCACATCAAAAGAATTTTAAGTATGCTGCTGTGCTTATGCATGGTATTTACTATGTCGGGTCTTGAGGCTTCTGCCGCTTCGTATTCAATTAAAGTCAGCAGCCTGACAGCGCCGGAACTCATAACTGCAGGCGACAGCTTTGATATCAAAGGGACAATCAAAAGCACGTATATTATCAAGAGTGCCAAGATTGGAATATGCGATGCAGAGGGCAAATGGATTTCGGGACATTATACCACAAAGAAACCAAACAAAAAAACATATGGCCTTTCAAATGCAAACAGCAGTCTGCATATAGATACTCTTTCAAAAGGCACATATTATCTCAAAGTGTATGTGAAGGATTCTAAGGATCACAAAAAAACTGTGATTAAGCAGGAATTTAAGGTTAAAGCGGCTTCTGCATTTTCAATAAAAAATCTCAGTGCGCCCGAAGAAATCACAGAGGGTGATGCTTTCAGTGTAAAAGGCACGGTCAAGAGCGAATATAGTATAAAAAGCATCAAAATAGGGGTATGCGATGTAGAGGGCAACTGGCTTTCGGGGCATTATACCACAAAGAAGCCAAACAAAAAAACATACGGCCTTTCAAATGTAAGCAGCAGCCTTAAACTAAGTACGCTGGCTCCTGATGTGTACTGTTTTACAGTGCAGGTGACAGACAGCAATAAAACAACAGAGATTATACTTCAAAAAAAGTTTACAGTTAGCAAAAAGCCTTCAAAAATTACGGTTTCCGGGCATACATACCCTGTATCACTGAAAGAGGGCAGCTCATTTACCCTCAAAGGCACTGTTAAATCGACATATAATATCAAAAGGGTGAGAGTGGGTATATGGAACAATGATACAGGCAAATGGTATTCAGGGATGATGGCGGAATTCAACCCGGATTCCAGTACGTTTGACATATCCCGGGCAGACAGCAGTATCAGATTCTCGGATCTTGTAGGCGGCACTTATTATTACAAGGTATATGTGACAGATACTGAAGGATATAGCAGGTCAGTAATCAAAAAGAAATTTACGGTTTCAAACATTGCATCCAAGATTACAATTTCGTCAAACTGCTCATATCCGTCTGTTATGACACAGGGGAATTCGTTTTCCCTTGTAGGAACCGTCAGCTCAGCAGTTGAACTTGATTATGTCAAAGTGGGGATATGTGACGCTGATGGTAACTGGCTTGACGGATTTTACAAAAAGGTTAAAGACATAAAAGCAAAGAATTTTTATTTATATAAAGTAGACGAATATATTTCATTCGGCAAGCTTGCACCGGGAAATTACATATATAAAATTTATGCAAAGGATCTTAATGGCACAGGTAAAACTGTCAGGAATAAAAAATTTGCTGTAGTTTCGAAATTTGATATAGATACGACGACTACAGGCAGCAGCATATCACAGGAAATGTATGATGCGATAAATGCTGATGCTGTATTCTTTGCTCAAGAAGCAGGGAAAGGTGGTTGTACTGTTGTTTCGGCAGCTATGATGGCAAGAAGAAAAGCAATAATGAGCGGAGTTTCTGAGAGTACATGGAGTCTGCTGACAGAAAACAATCTCAGGGCTGACAGAAGTATATGGGTCTATGGTGCTGGTCTTTTTAATAATTTTGCAATTCTTGATATGGATATACGTCAGGTGAAATTTGATAGTGAGGCTACAGCTTCAACAAAAAAGAAAAAACTGATATCATTGCTTGAACAACATCCTGAAGGCATCTCTATATATTCTAAATATGGTGGGAAGGCTCATGCAGTGCTTCTTACAGATTATATAGATGGTGTGTTTTATGTGGTTGACCCTGTATATGGCAAAAAAGTCACAATGGCTGACAGCACGCTCTACAGCAAAAGCAAAACCCAAACCAGCAGACTGTCGGCACTGCATTCCTATTGGTACATCAAGCATTAAGAGAGATGATAAGATGAGCGAAAACTATAAATTTATAAATCATAGCAAATGCGAGTATTTTCCGTGTCACAAAACAGACAGACCGGAAGAATTCAATTGCATGTTCTGTTATTGCCCGCTTTATGCGCTGGGTGATTCATGTGGCGGCAGGTTCAAATATACCGACGAGGGTATCAAAGACTGCAGCGGATGTATGATTCCCCACAGCAAAGGCGGATATGAATATATAACGAGTAAGTTTGATCAAATAATGGAAATGGTGAAGAAATGAAAACGAATAATAACAGCAGAGTGCTTGCAGGCACCTTGTGCATGCTTGTATCCACGATATGCTATGGATTTATATCCACCGTATCAATCAAAGCATTAAATGCAGGAGCTGCAACTGAAACGATACTGTTTGACAAATTTTTATATGCCGCAATACTTATATGGGCATATATATTCATTAAAAAAATACCGTTCAAAATCGAAAAAAGTCAGATAGTAATGCTCGTTGCAGTGATTGTATCATATAACATGCTGGCACTTTGTCTGTATGAGGCATTCAATTATATTCCGGGGAATCTGACAATTGTGCTCAATTTTACTTATCCGGCAATGATAATAGTTTTTGAAGCGTTGACAGGCAGAGCGAGGTTTTCGATTATACGGGCAGGTTCAATTCTGTTTTCAATAGTGGGGTTTGTTCTTATTGTCTGCGAAGAATCTGTGACTTTAAACGTGATAGGAATCGTATTTGCCATAGGCGCGGCTCTTTCGCAGGCCTGCTACGTTATAACCCTGGGCTCTGACAGAGTTAAAAGACTGCATCCGATAGTAGCAGCAGGTTATGTTACAGCAGGAGCGACTGTGTTTAACCTTGTCAGAACTGCCGTTTCGGGAGAGCCTCTGTTCACTTCAGGCGGTGAGCAGCTTGTATGGACACTGGTGCTGTCATTTTTCTGTGCATTTCTTGCAATTGTGCTGTTTTGCATAGGTGTTAATATGATAGGCTCAGGCAGGGCAGCGGTGATAAACACCCTTGAACCTGTGGTGGCATGCATTGCAGGATACGTATTTCTCAGTGAGACAATGACGTTTACAATGGCTTTGGGATGCGTGGCAATAGTGATAGCCGTATTTATAATTAACTTTGACGGCAGGATTGCAGATAAGATGGACTGAAATTTTGTAATACAACAGCATTTGTGATATAATTATCGCTAATATTATTTATTTTGGTGGGAGAAGAAGATATGATTAAATATGAAAGTACGAGAGGAAGCAAGAAAAAATTAAGTGCTGCGGCAGCAGTAATACAGGGAATAGCAGAGGACAAGGGCCTTTATGTTCCAGATTACATTCCTGCACTTCCTTTTGAGATAAAAGACATGCAGGGCAAATCCTATAAAGAGATTGCAAAAGCAGTAATAGGAGCATTCTTTACTGACTATACATCAGAAGAAATGCAGTATTGCATAGATGGAGCATATACGGATAAGTTTGAAGCAGATGAAATCGTACCTCTTGTAAAAGCAGGGGACGCATATTATCTTGAACTTTATCATGGCAGAACTGCTGCGTTCAAAGACATGGCGCTGTCGATTTTGCCTTATCTGCTTACTACGGCAATGAAAAAAGAAAACGAAGATAAAAAGGTCTGCATTCTTACGGCAACATCAGGTGATACAGGCAAAGCAGCATTAGAGGCATTTGCAGATGTTCCGGGGACAGAAATAATTGTATTTTTCCCAGACAGTGGAGTAAGCCAGGTGCAGGAAAGACAGATGATTACGCAGGAAGGAGCAAATACTCATGTATTTGCAATTAAAGGCAACTTTGATGATGCACAGACAGGAGTTAAAAAAATTTTTAATGATGACGCATTTGCTGCAAAGCTTGCAGGCTACGGATGCAAGCTTTCTTCGGCAAACTCAATCAATATAGGCAGACTTATTCCTCAGGTTGCATATTATGTATATGCATATATCAAAATGGTTGAAACAGGGGCAATTAAAGACGGCGAGAAGATCAACATAGTAGTCCCTACAGGTAACTTCGGCAATATACTTGCCGCATATTATGCATCAGAAATGGGCATCCCGGTTAACAAGTTCATATGTGCATCAAACAAAAATAAAGTGCTTACAGATTTCATAAGCACAGGTACGTATAGTACAGACAGAGAGTTTTATCTTACAAACTCGCCATCGATGGATATCCTGATATCGTCAAATCTTGAAAGACTTCTTTATCATTTGTGCGGCAGTAACGGCGATGAAGTAAGCCAGATGATGGAAAGCCTCGAAAAAAACAAGAAATATACTGTAAGCGAAAAGATAAAAGAGGGAATGAAAGCCTTTTACGGTGGCTCATGCAGCGTTGAAGAGACCGAAGAAACAATCGGAAGGATGTATGCAGATTATAATTATCTTATGGATACGCATACAGCTGTTGGATGCAAGGTATATGAGGATTACAGAGCGGCAACAGGAGATGATACACCGACTGTAATAGCATCTACCGCAAGTGCATATAAATTTGCACAAAGTGTTGCAAAATCAATCGGTATCGATGGAGATATGAACGGCTTTGAATTCATAAATGCTGTAAATGCAAAGACTGGAGTAAGCGTTCCAAAAGGACTTCAGAATCTTGACAAAAAAGAAATCAGGCACAAAGACGTAATTGAGATTAAAGATATGATGAAAATGGTAGAGCAGTCAGTAAAATAGGAGATTATTATGACGACCACAACTATATTCATAGTTCTTGCAGTATTTACAGTTGTATATCTGGTGGGAACCGTAAAAGTCAGAAGGGCGGAGAATGCAAAGGAGTACAAGTTTTATTCGACTCTCAGATGGATAGGACTTGTAGCCCTTGTTGCTATTGCTGTCCTGGCTATGGTGCTGGATTAACAACAGACTGAAAAAAGGTGAATTATGCTTAGAGAGCAACTTGAAAAATATGAGCCATGCAATGAGCAGGAAAATAGAGATAAATGCATGATGCTTCATATTATGGACATTTGCAGTGATTATCTTTTCAGAACAAATGAAATAGCGCATTTTACTGCATCTGCGTGGATTGTAAATCAGGACAGGAGTAAAGTGCTTCTCATATACCACAATATATACAACTCCTGGACATGGACAGGCGGGCATGCAGACGGAGAGGAGAACCTGCTTCAGACAGCACTGAGAGAGGCTGAGGAAGAAACAGGGCTTCAAAACCTCAAAGCTGTAAGTGACGATATTTTTTCAATAGAAATAATACCCGTAAGCGGTCATGTTAAACGCGGCAGATATGTTTCATCACATCTGCATCTTAATGTCACATATCTTGTTCAGGCTGATGAGAATGAAATACCAAGGGTGAAGGAAGACGAAAACAGTGATATAGGCTGGTTTGAACCCGAAAGGCTGGAATTGCTTTCAGATGAGAAGTGGATGAAGGAAATTGTATATGCCAAGCTGCAGAGCAAACTGGAGGGAAGATAAAATGCTCAAATACATACTTACAGCAGTTATATTGATATGCCTTGTAATATATATTTTCGCTGTTTCAAAGAGCAGTGCTATTAAGAAAATCGGAGATTTAAGACCAAGTGATGCCGAGAAAAACAGAATAATGCTTGACAGGCTCAACAAAGTTAAACTGGTGGCATCGCTAATATTAATAGTAACAGCTATCGTGACAATGGTTATATAAGTTGTGGGCAAACCCTATTTTAAAATAATGGTTTTGTGAAAATACACAAAAATATGTTGACAAGCAATAGGCAATGATTTAAAATCAAAGAAACCGATGAAGAAGAATAGTAGCTTCTGTATAGATATCACAGAGAGTCGCAGATGGTGAGAAGCGATATATGGAGCAGATGTGAATGGACTTCCGAGGGCAAACCCAAAGCGACTTGCAAGTAGGGGCGACGGAGAAACCTCCGTTATCAAAGCAGACCATATGTCAGTATGGTAAGAGGGCGCTGCAACGCGCCAAGCCGGGTGGCACCGCAGGAGATTATCAATCCTGTCCCAGCATTAAACTGCAGGGACAGGATATTGTTGTTTTTGGAGAGAAACAGGAGGAGATTAACATGACAGACAAGCAAATACCTTACAAAATATATTTAGAAGAAAACGAGATGCCAAAATACTGGTACAATGTTCGTGCAGACATGGCAAACAAACCGGCGCCGCTGCTTAATCCTGCAACGGGCAAGCCTATGAGTGCAGATGAACTTGGAGTAGTGTTCTGTGAAGAGCTGGTTAAGCAGGAGCTTGACAATGATACCAGATATTATCCTATTCCAGAGGAGATTCTTGATTTTTACAAGATGTACAGACCGGCACCTCTGGTAAGAGCATATTGCCTGGAGAAAAAGCTAGGTACGCCAGCAAAGATTTACTATAAATTTGAAGGCAATAATACAAGCGGCAGTCATAAGCTTAATTCTGCAATTGCGCAGGCATATTATGCAAAGCAGCAGGGGCTCAAAGGCGTTACAACTGAAACGGGCGCAGGACAGTGGGGAACTGCATTGTCAATGGCATGTGCATATCTTGATCTTGACTGCGATGTATATATGGTTAAAGTTTCGTATGAACAAAAGCCTTTCAGAAGAGAAGTGATGAGGACATATGGTGCAAATGTTACTCCTTCACCATCGATGAATACAAATGTCGGACGAAAAATAAATGAGGAATTTCCAGGCACAACAGGGAGCCTTGGATGTGCAATTTCAGAGGCGGTAGAGGCCGCTACAAGTCGCGAGGGATACAGATATGTTCTTGGCAGTGTTCTAAATCAGGTTATGATGCATCAATCTATAATAGGGGTTGAATCTAAGATTGCAATGGACAAATATGGTATCAAGCCTGACATTATCATAGGATGCGCAGGAGGCGGATCTAACCTCGGGGGCCTTATTTCGCCGTTTATGGGTGAAAAGCTGAGAGGTGAGGCAGATTACCAGTTTATAGCTGTAGAGCCTGCATCATGCCCGAGCCTTACAAGGGGCACTTTTGGTTATGATTTTTGTGATACGGGCAAGGTTTGCCCACTGGCCAAGATGTATACTCTGGGCAGCGGATTTATTCCATCGTCAAACCATGCGGGAGGCTTGAGATATCATGGCATGAGCCCTATACTTTCTCAGCTTTACCATGATGGATATATGCAGGCAAGGGCTGTTGAACAGACAAGCGTATTTAAGGCTGCAGAGCAGTTTGCAAGAGTCGAAGGTATACTTCCTGCACCTGAGAGCAGCCATGCAATTAAAGTTGCCATAGATGAAGCTATTAAATGTAAAGAAACAGGAGAAGAAAAAACAATATTGTTCGGACTTACCGGAACAGGGTACTTTGACATGTTTGCATATGAAAAATTCCACAATGGCGAAATGACAGACTATATACCATCAGATGAAGAGCTTGAGACAAGCTTTGCATCAATGCCAAGGGTAGAATAACAACGGACAAGGAAGAAAAGAATTTAAAAAAAGCCGCTTCAGAATAATCCGAGGCGGTTTTTCTATGAGATTATGGTATTGTCAACATCTCCGTCGCGACTAAGCTTTATTTTTCCGTTACTTGGCAAAGCTCAGACTTTTGCCGTTGTGTGAGAGCTTTATGCGGCCCGGTGTGACTGCTTCAAATTCCAGTGTGTCTTTTTCTTCAATATCCCAGCAGGCAGGCGGATCAAAATCATCGCTTCCGCAGTTTATCTCAACAGTTCCGGTAAGTGCATCTGCCGATCCTTTCATAGTACCGGATATGCCGGGATTTCCTGCTTCCGCATCGTAAAGGCTGAAATGGCCGTTTTTTTCAATTCTGAGTGCCAGATAACCGTAGCCTGCTTCACAGCCGTAGGAGCTGTCCTGGCATACCCATTCGCCTGTAAGCGCCTTTGGAACCTCTGTGATGTATGAGTATAGAGAAAATATGAATAACACAATGACTGCAAGAATCAGTAAAATCTTTTTCATCGTTACATTACTCCTTTTGCTATATATCACTATTTTATCACCCTGCCTGACGTCATTCAATAAGCAAGGGGAAGAGATAATATACAAAACTTAGTTATTAATATTCTCGCTATTGTGCTATACTATCTATGTAAAACAAACAAAGGGAACATCAAATGAAAAATCTTCTTAAATATCTCAAACCATATACAAAAGAGAGCATATTGGCGCCGCTGTTCAAGCTGCTTGAGGTGCTGTTTGAACTGACAGTGCCTATTATTGTTGCCAAAATGATAGACACAGGAGCGGCTGAGCATGATCACAGGTATATATTCATGTGCACAGCTACTTTGCTTGCCATGGCACTTTTAGGGTTTGGCAGTACTGTTACTGCACAATTTTTTGCAGCCAGGGCTGCTGCCGGCTTTGGAACATCATTAAGGCAGGCGTTGTTTGAGCATATTCAGGAATTCTCTTTTTCAATGCTTGACCGGATAGGCAGCGACACGCTGGTCACAAGGATAAACGATGATGTGAGCCAGGTGCAAAACGGAGTTAATATGTGCCTGAGGCTGATACTTCGAAGTCCGTTTGTTGTGCTGGGAGCGACAGCAGCTGCATTTACCATCAATGTTAAATGCGCTGTCATATTTGCAGTAACTGTGCCTGTGTTGTTTGCAGTGATTTTTGCAATCATGCTTATAAGTATACCGCTTTTCAAAAAAGTGCAGACAGCTCTTGACAGGATAACAGAGCTGACAAGAGAAAATATTACAGGAGTCCGTGTGATAAGGGCATTTTGCAGGGAAAAATATGCGGCAGAGGAGTTTGAGGACAGCAACAGCGAGCTTACAAGGCTCAATGAATTTGTGGGTAAAATCTCTGCTGTGCTTAATCCTATGACATATGCCCTGATAAATATTGCAGCGATAATTTTAATAGACAGAGCAGCTATTGAAGTTAACCTTGGAAATCTGCAGCAGGGTGAGGCAGTTGCTCTATATAATTATATGATGCAGATTATTGTTGAGCTTATCAAGCTTGCAGCCCTGATTATAACTTTGAACAAATCAATGGCATGTGCAGGACGTATATCAGATGTGCTTGCCATGGAGCCGGATCTGGAATATCCGGAGAGTAATGAGATTTCCTATGTAGAAGGTGCTGCTGTTAAATTTGACAACGTTACATTTCGATATCAGGATGCTGCGGCTCCAAGTCTTAAAAATATATCTTTTGAGGCACAGCACGGACAGACTGTAGGTATTATAGGCGGTACGGGCAGCGGTAAAACCACGCTGGTAAATCTCATTATGCGATTTTTCGATGCCACAGAGGGAAAAATCCTGCTTGACGGAGCGGATATAAAGGGGTATTCAAAGGAAAGCCTTTGCTGCAAGACAGGAATTGTACAGCAAAAGACAGTGCTGTTTAAAGGGAGCATCAGAGACAATCTCAAGTGGGGTAATGAAGCAGCAGATGACGAGATGCTATGGAAAGCACTTGAAATTGCACAGGCAAAAGATGTAGTGGAAAACAAACCGGGACAGCTTGATTTTGAGCTTGAAAGGAATGGAAGCAATCTCTCAGGAGGTCAGAGACAGCGTATCTCAATTGCCAGAACTCTTGTGAAAAGGCCTGAAATACTTGTTTTTGATGATAGCTTTAGTGCTCTTGATTTTGCCACTGAGGCAGCACTACGAAAAGCCTTGCATAGCAGTAATATTAGCGGAGTGATGTTTGTTGTTTCCCAGAGAATTTCGGCCATAATGCAGTCGGATATGATAATTGTTCTTGACAACGGTGCTATGGCAGGTAAAGGTACTCATGAGGAGCTTATGACAGGTTGTGAAGCTTATCGTGAAATATATTATTCGCAATTTCCAGAAGAAAGGATATAGGGATGAGTAGCAGGGATAAGAAAAAAAGCGAAAGCCGCAGGACCCTGCGTAAGCTGATGAAGTTTATCGCAGGCTACAAATGGTTGCTGGCACTTAGCATACTTCTTGCTGCAGCCTCTGTAATAATGCAGCTTTATGTGCCGGTGCTTTTTGGCAACGCAATAGATGAAATTATATCAGAACACAATGTTTTCTTTGAGAATATGTGGACATGTCTTGAAAAAATAGCGGTAGTGGCAATAGGAGCTGCGCTGCTTTTGTGGATTATGAACCTTGTGAACAACCGAATGACCTACAAGGTTGTACAGGATATCCGTTCAAAGGCAATGAATCATATACAAAAACTGCCGCTTTCGTATCTTGACAGACATGCATCAGGGGATATTGTCAGCCGTATTATTGCAGATGCTGACATCCTTTCAGATGGTCTGCTGCTGGGATTTACACAGCTTTTTGTAAGTGCTGTCACAGTTATAGCTACAATTGCTTTTATGTTTGCACAGAATGCATGGATTGCTTTATTTGTGGTAATGCTGACGCCACTTAGTTTTCTGGTTGCAAAGTTCATAGCTTCACGCTCATTTAATATGTTCAGCAGGCAAAGCGAGGCAAGAGGAGCGCAGACGGCACTGGCTGAAGAAATGATAAGCGGGCAGAAAACAGTAAAAGCCTTCGGACATGAAAAGATAGCCTCTAAAGACTTTGAAAGGATTAATAAACAGCTGCAAGAATACAGTCAGAAAGCCGTGTTTTACAGTAGCCTTACAAACCCAAGCACCAGGTTTGTGAATAATATAATATATGCGGGGGTGGCGCTTATTGGAGTGCTGTTTATTCCGAAAGGAATGCTGACTGTAGGAGGGCTTTCAATCATGCTGTATTATGCAAACCAGTATATGAAGCCATTTAATGATATAAGCTCTGTTGTTACAGAAATGCAGAATGCTCTTGCCTGTGCAGCAAGGATTTTTGAGCTGCTCGAGGAGCCGGAAGAAGCCGGGGACAAAACAGATGTATTAGAAGATGTAAAAGGCAGAGTTGATATTGAGAATATGTATTTCAGCTATACCAAGGAAAGCCCTCTTATACAGGACTTTAATCTTGACGTATCTCCAGGAATGAGAATCGCCGTTGTAGGACCTACAGGCTGTGGCAAAACCACACTCATAAATCTTCTTATGAGATTTTATGATGCAGATAGCGGCAGCATCAGAATTGATGGACAATCTGTAAATGATATTTCAAGACATTCCCTTAGAGGAAGCTTTGGAATGGTACTGCAGGATACATGGATCAAGCATGGCACGATCAGAGAAAACATAGCCTTTGGCAAACCCGAAGCTTCTGATGAAGAAATCATCAGGGCGGCAAAGGAAGCCCATAGCTGGGAATTTATAGAGAAACTGCCTGATGGTCTTGATACTGTCTTGAACGAGGACAGTCTGAGTCTGGGGCAAAAACAACTTCTTTGCATCACAAGGGTGATGCTGATATCACCCCCTATGCTGATACTTGATGAAGCAACCTCAAATATAGATACGAGGACAGAGCTTCAGATACAGGAGGCCTTCGACAGACTTATGGAGGGAAGGACCAGCTTCATTGTTGCTCACAGGCTTTCAACCATAAGAAACGCCTCCCTTATTATCGTAATGAACAGGGGAAAAATCATAGAGCAGGGCAGGCATGAGGAGCTGCTTGCAAAAGGCGGGCTCTACAGCGAAATATATAACAGTCAATTTCAAAGCAACTGACTTTGTGCAGAGCCACAAAAAAGCTTTAAAAAAATAGTTGACAGCACAAAAAAATAATGGTAGTATATCACCATACCAAATAAATAAGAGCAAACCGAAGACGAGGAAGTAAAACTGAGGTACGATTTCTCAGAGAGTCCGGGATGGTGTGATCCGGGCAGATGCAGTTTCAGTAAATGGGCCTCCGAGGGCGAGGTGAACGGCACTTGCCAAGTAGCCAAGACGTGATGCCGGCGTGACGGGCAGGGAGTGTGATGGCACTCTGCAGAGAGAGCGGATTTTCCGTTAAACAAGGTGGTACCGCAGGCATACGCTTGTCCTTGAGTAAGGATAGGCGTTTTTTATTTACTATATTCTGCGGCATATATTGCAGAGACTCCTGATATCTTAAACAACCAAAAAGAAAGGAGAGCCCTGTATGATGATATACAGAGCAACAAAACAAATGAAAAAGAAACTTATGGCAATTACTCTCACAGTACTTATGGTGGCTGCATTGCTTGCAGGCTGCGGTTCGTCAGACAGTGAAGCTTCAGGCACAGGCGACAGCTTCAAAATAGGTATTGTTCAGCTTGTTGAGCATACTTCTCTTGACCAGATCAGGGAAGCAATAATCGCTCAGCTTGAAACAGAAGGTTATGTCGACGGAGAAAACATAACCATAGATTATCAGAATGCACAGAATGAACAGTCAAACCTCAAAACCATATGTCAGGGATTTGTGGCAGACAAGGTTGATGTCATTGTTGCTATAACAACTCCGGCAGCGCAGGTTGCTATGGGAGAAACTGATGAAATTCCAATCATTTTTTCAGCAGTAACAGATCCTGTGGCATCAGAAGTAGTTGCAGACCTTGAAAATCCGGGAGGGAATGTTACAGGTACATCAGATGCCATAGATGTATCTCAGATAATAGAACTTGCAAATGAGCTTACACCTGGATTCAAAACTATAGGAACTCTGTATAATTCAAGCGAAACAAACTCAATCGCTACAGTAGAGAAATTAAAAGAATATGCTGATGCAAACGGATATGAAGTGGTAGAGACAGCAATTACAAGTGCTAATGAGATACAGACAGCGGCACAAAGCCTTGCAAAGAAATGTGACATAGTATTTTCACCTACAGACAATACTGTCGCATCCTCAATAGCTGTTGCAAATGAAGTTTTCACCAAAGCAAAGATACCTTTTTATGTAGGTGCTGATTCTATGGTAAAGGATGGCGCATTTGCAACATCAGGTGTTGACTATGAATATCTGGGACAGCAGACAGCAGACATGGTAATAGAAGTTCTTAATGGAGCCGATACAGCATCAATGCCGGTAAGAACAATGAATGAAACAAGCATATTCATCAACAGCGAGACAGCCGATGCCATGGGAATCAAAATCCCAGATTCAATATTAGAAAAAGCAACAGATCTTGCAAAAGAAGAATTATAAAGGACAGCAAACATGATAGTTATTATCTTATTGGAATCACTGGAGCTCGGGCTGATATATTCAATATTGGCCCTTGGAGTTTTTTTATCATTCAGGACACTTAATACGCCTGACCTTACAGTAGATGGCAGCATAGTTACAGGTGCTGCAATATCAGCAGTAATGTGTACTGCAGCAGCTGATATGAGCCCTCATATGCAGGTTGTCATGTGCATACTTGCACTTGTAGCCTCATTTGTTCTTGGTATGGGAGCCGGAGCAATTACCGCATTACTCAATACCAAACTCAAAATACAGCCTCTGCTTGCCGGTATACTTGTAATGCTGGGCATTTACTCTATAAATCTGAGAATACAGGGCAAGGCAAATGTAAATCTCAACAATGTACCTACCATATATCGTAAAGCAGGCGAGCTGTTTGGCGAATTTGAATGGAGTTCAATAATTGTAGGCGTTATTATAGCAGCAATTATAATCATCATAATGTATGGATTTTTGAACACACGCAAGGGCTTTGCCCTTCGTGCTACAGGCGACAATGAAGAAATGGTCAGAGCCTATGGTATCAGCAGTGATAATATGAAGCTTCTGGGTCTTGCCGTATCAAATGGTATTGTCGGACTTGCGGGCGGTATGCTGGCACAGTATCAGGGATATTCAGATGTAGGCATGGGCGTCGGAATGGTAGTTATAGGGCTTGCATCAGTAATTATCGGCGAGGTTATATTCGGAACACGCAGCCTTGTAAGGCGACTTGTTGCTGTAGCTTTGGGAGCAGTGCTTTACAGAATGGTGATAGCGCTTGCCCTCTATATAGGTATGCCTCCGACAGATCTGAAGCTGGTATCGGCAGTGATTGTTACTATTGCTCTTTCTATGGGACTTTTGGGTGAAAGCTTCTCCCTGTTTAGAAAAAAGAATAAAGGGGGCAGAAAAAATGCTTAAAATAGAAAACCTTGTGAAAACCTTTGGAAAAGGCACAATAAATGAACTCAAAGCTCTTGATGTTGATGAATTTCATGGCAGAGAAGGAGACTTTATTACAATCATAGGCAGTAATGGTGCGGGCAAATCCACCCTCATGAACTCTATTGCAGGAGTATTTCCATCAGACAGTGGAAGCATTGTCCTTGATGGTATAGAGCTTTCAAAGCTTCCTGAACACAAAAGAGCCAGATATATAGGACGTGTTTTCCAGGATCCTCTAAAAGGTACGGCTTTTGATATGACCATTGAAGAGAATCTTTCAATTGCATATAACAAGACAAGAAGCAGAGGCCTTCAGGCAGGAATCAACAAAGCTGACAGGGAGCTTTTTAGAGAGAAGCTTTCAATGCTTGGGATGGGTCTTGAAGATAGAATGAAAGAAAAAGCAAGACTGCTTTCCGGAGGTCAGAGACAGGCATTGACATTGTTTATGGCTGTGATTACAAAGCCAAAGCTATTGCTGCTTGATGAACATACAGCAGCACTTGACCCGTCGGCAGCAAAAAAAGTCCTTGAGCTTACAGATGTGTTCGCAGGCGAGGGCAGGATGTGTACAATGATGATAACACATAATATGAAAGCCGCATTAGAACATGGCAACAGAACTATCCTGATGCAGGCAGGCAAAATCGTTATGGATATTTCCGGGCAGGAACGTGACGAGATGACTGTCGAAAAACTGGTAGAAAAATTTGAAATAGATAATGACAGAATGTTATTGTAAGTCAAAAGAAGAGAATCTGGCAGTGTAACTGGATTCTCTTTTGACAATCAGGAAATGCGAGGAGAAATAGCATGAATGAAAATATATATCAGTTCAGGGGAACCGATGATTATATAATAAATGATGATCTGATGCTGACGGTCAATATCGCTATCAGGATGAGCAAGCCGCTGCTTGTAAAAGGCGAGCCGGGGACAGGCAAGACAGCTCTGGCAGAGTCCATTGCCAAAGCATTGGGAAAAGAGCTGATAATCTGGAGCATCAAATCTACAACCAAGGCTTCTGATGGGCTTTATCATTATGATGTGGTTCGCAGGCTCTATGACAGTGAACTTGGTAACGAAGGAGTAGATGATATCAAGCAGTACATTAAACTCGGCAAAATAGGCGAGGCATTTACTTCAGAGGAACAGTGCGTCCTCCTTATAGATGAAATCGACAAGGCTGATTTGGAATTCCCCAATGACCTGCTTTGGGAGCTTGACCGTATGGAATTCTATATCCCGGAAACAGATGAAACGATAAAAGCAAAAAATCCACCTATTGTCATTATAACATCAAATGCCGAAAAAGAGCTGCCGGATGCATTTCTTCGCAGATGTGCATTTCATTTCATTGAATTTCCGGATGAAAAACTGATGAAAGATATAATTCTTGCACACTATCCTGATATAGAATCTCAGCTCATAGAGCAGGTGATGGATGCGTTTTTCTATGTACGTGAATATTTTGAACTCAAGAAAAAACCGGGAACCAGTGAACTTTTAGACTGGATAAGTGCACTTAAATTAAGCGGCATACAGACGGATCGGCTAAGACAGGATCTGCCGCTTCTGAGCTTTCTGATTAAAAAAGATGAGGACATGGACATAGTAAAGAAAAGCATGGGAGGACTCAGATAATGTTTTTGGGATTTCTGCTTTTCCTACGCAAAGGCGGTATCAAGGTAACAATGCACGATTGGCTTTCGCTAATGGAAGGCTTGTGCATGGGTCTGCATGGTCAGACAGTTAGAGGGTTTTATATATTATCCAGAGCGCTTCTTGTCAAGACAGAAGGGGAACTGGACAAATTCGAAGAATTGTTTCGGCAGTATTTCAAAAATATAGGTATGAGTGATATTGAAGAGGAAATGCACTGGATTAAGGAACATCCTGAGCTTGTAAAGAATGCACTGGCAGGGGATATGCAGCGAAACAAGCTGGATGCAGATCTTGCTTCAGGTAGAATAGATGAACTGCTTGCAATCTATGAAGAGGAAATCGGCGAGGCTCAGTCTTTTGGTGTGGGGGAGATTATTAGCAGGGCAAATCGAGTAGGCCGGGGCGCTGGTTCGGGAAGCGGAGGTGGCCCGATGATGCAAGGTACAGGTGGTAAAAGTATAGTACATGTACGAGGTGATAGAAGATTTAGAGATTGGCGTACAGATTGCACTATTGAATCAAGGCAGTTTCAGATGGCTTTCAGATTGCTTAGAGAATTGTCGAGAAAGCTTGACAGAAGCGAGGAGGAGCTTGATATACGAGGGACTATCGACAGTACCTGCAGGCAGGCCGGTATTCTGGATATCAAAATGCAGCCGCCAAGAAAAAACAGGCTCAAACTGATGGTGCTTATCGATTCGGGAGGTTCTATGAAACCTTATGAGCAGCTGTGCAGTCTGCTGTTTCAATCGCTCAATAAGGCAAACACTTTTTCTGACTTGAAGATTTACTATTTTCACAATTGCCTTGAGGACAAGGTTTACGTAGATCCATCTATCAATCCTGCAAAAACTATCAGAACAGAGTGGATTATGAGGAATATTTCAAAGGAGTATAATGTTATTTTTGTAGGAGATGCTGATATGGCAATGCATGAACTGACGGATGGGGCACAAAGCAGCTGGAGTATAGAAACAAATGATGGATTAACATGGTTTAAAAAATTCAAAGAAAGGTATAAACACTCTATTTGGCTTCATCCTCAGGAGAGAGAAGAAAACATAGCATGGATGCCTGAATCATTTGTAGCAATTGAAAAGGTGTTTCCGATGTTCAGGTTATCCATAGAGGGGCTTAAAGAGGGCATGTATAAATTGCTTAGGGGCTGAGCAATTGCAATATATTATGCCCTCATTTTCTATATATGTTTATGCTCAGAACATCAAATCTTTTACAAGCTTGCAAAATAACAATGCCAGTATTATATAGTACATCGGGCGTATGAATTTAGCTCCCTTTGAAATTGCAAGAGATGCACCGGCATAATTGCCAAGAGCATATGCAGGTATTGCAATCAGTACATAAAACCATTTGGCGCATCCGGACAAAGCATATGTGATAGTAGAAATGGCAGAGACGAACATGGTGACAAAGCGGGTATTGCCGTTGGCTGTAACCAGGTCATACTTTAGGAAAGCCGAAAAAGCAAGCATGAAGAAAGTGCCGCTGGCAGGCCCGTAAAATGCATGATAGGTGCCAACGACAAACCCAATTGCTGCTGACAGCAATATCGCCTTTTTCTTTGTATTTTCTGCTGATTTGTTTTCGGCTCCAGCATTGGGCTTAAGGAGAGAAAACACAGCCAGAATGGGTATCAATATTAGAAGGATAATCTGCAGATACCACTCAGAAACCAGCAGGTTGAGTTTTGCTCCTGTAAAGCCTCCGGCAATGCCGAAAGGAACTGCATATATGATATTCTTTATATCTATTTTGTCGCTTTTGTAGAATTTTAAAACGGATGTGGCTACTCCAGGAAGCATTGAGATCTGGTTTGTACCTACTGCTGTATGGGCGGGAAGTCCTATTGCAAAAAGTACGGGAAGTGTAATCAGACCGCCACCCCCGCAGACAGCATCAACTATGCCTCCGAAAAAATATGCGATAAATACTATTGCTGCTTTCATTTTATGATGTGCTCCTTGCATAAATATAGGGCTCTTCTTGCGTGAAGAGCCCTAGGATTTTTGTGTATCTTTTACTCTCCGAACATCTTTACAAGTTCATCTACGGTATATACCTGTGCACCATAGACTGTCTTGAGATATTCAATACCATTGTTATAATCTTCTTCAGTAAAGCTGTCTGTTGCATCTGATGCGACTACGATATTGTATCCCAGACAGAAAGCATCGGCAGTAGTATGCCTTACACACATGTGAGTGTGAAGCCCCGTCATTATAACTGTGTCAATACCCAGTTCTCTGAGCAGCAGATCTAAATCGGTATGGAAAAATCCGCTGTATCTTCTTTTTGGAACTACATAGTCTTTTTCACAGAGCTTAAGCTCAGGAATAACCTCTGCGCCGTATGTGCCTGCAACTGCATGCTCTCCCCAAACTTTGAACTCGTGATCGATATCTTTGATATGAGCATCATTGCAGAATATTACTGCAACATCGTTTTCACGTGCGCCATCAAGTAGCTGGGCTGTTTTTGGAACTATTGCCAGCCCTCTATCGCATTTGAGTGCACCTGTGACAAAATCGTTTAACATGTCTACGACTAAAATCGCTGTTTTTTTGTTTACCATAATAGACCTCCATTTCAATGATATTATATGAATAGGTGTAAATACATATGTATTGACACCTATTATACCACGATTGGCATGGATGTCAAATAGCTGTAATAAGGTGCAGATGATAGCAACTCCTTGCTGCTAAATCATCCAGACCGGGATGATATATGTATTGCTGTCTATTGCCGTTAAGTTGTCGCGCAGGCAAATAACAGCTCCGTCTCCACGTGGGATTGAGGCCTTGTCAAGCATCTTAAATACACCTGTGATTTGAGTGGGCGGATTTATACTCTTCTTTATTTCAATCGGGTGGAGCATACCATCTGATTCCATGATTAAATCTATCTCATTACTGTCCTTATCTCTATAGTAATGCAAGAGACACTCTTTTGCATTATTTGCATAGGTTTTGATGATTTCAGCCACAACATAGTTTTCCAGAATTGCACCATTCATTGAACCGTTCATCAGAATCTCAGGACTTGAATAGCGAGTGAGGTGGCAGACCAGTCCTGTATCGAAGAAATACATCTTCGGTGTCTTGATAGTACGCTTTAAAAGGTTGTTTGAATATGGTCGAAGGAAGAAAACTATACCTGATTTTTCGAGTTCTTTTATCCAGCGTTTGGCAGTGGCATCGCTTACGCCAACATCTATTGCGATATCGTGAATATTCAGCACCTGCCCGCTTCGGCAAGCTGCTGCTCTGACAAAATCAGCAAACATAATCTTATCTACACCCGGAATTTCTGTAGTAACGTCACGATCGATATATGCCCTTACGTAGCTGCTGTAAAACACATCTCTGTCAGTATATTTACCGCTAATGTGTCCGGGAAGCCCGCCTTTCCAGATCCGTTCATAAATTTCAAGAGGCTGTGCCGGGTGTAATATTTCTCGCCTTTCTTGGAGATCTTTTGGATTGAGTGAAAAAATGGGCACATGCATTGCCCCATTTATTTCTGCCTGCGACAAAGAAGAAAGCTCTAAGATTGCCGTTCTTCCTGCAAGGGACTCCTGTGCAAGTTCCATTAAGCGAAATGCTTGCGAGCCTGTAAGCCAAAATGATCCCGGCTCTGCGCCATTATCAACTGCAATCTTGATATATGAAAAAAGCTCCGGTGCATACTGAACCTCGTCAATTAGTACCGGGGCAGGATGTATCTTAAGAAACATTGCGGGGTCTTTTTTGGCAAGCTTCCTTTCCTCAAGGTCATCTAACGAAACTTCTTTTCTGTTTGTTCCTTCCATCAAATGCCTGAGCATTGTGGACTTTCCAACCTGGCGCGGACCTGTTAACAGGATGCAGGAATATTCTTTTGATATTTCGGTAAATTTTTTCTCAAGAGCTCTGTTTATATACATTACGTTCACCTCTTTTCGGCTAAAATGTCATACACATATATTTTAGCCGAAACTTTGGCACATGTCAATTTTTCTGGCTAAAATATTTTGAGCTTGCATTTTGGCCGGGGGTTGCCATAGAAATTCATATAGAAAACGCCTTGACAGTTTACAGAAAATTGTGTAATATTGAAGAGTCAACAGACGCAGTTATATATAATATAGTTGGTAGTATTAAAGAAAACCTATAGGCTGGCTTTATATAGGACCGACACAGGACTTTTGTTTTGTGCTGGTCTTTTTTGTTTGTCTGAATATGCAGGAAGGAGGAAACTGCCGGAGATAGGTTGGGAAGGAAAGGAAA
>CAVAON010000011.1:0-6007 GCA_963590215.1 Anaerovoracaceae bacterium
ACTATTAACTTAACTATTATAATATAGTTTGTCAATATATATCAAGATTTTATTATTGTAATGCGACTTTTTCTGTAAATGTCAGGCAGACATCTGCAGAGATTAATTGATTATATTAGAATTTTATATTAGAGGAGGGCTTCAATGAAGACAGTAATTATTGTTGCTATCATCGTTGGTATTCTTGCCCTTGCCATTGGTTTATTAGTTGGTTACATACTAAGGAAAAACATTGCTGAGAAGACAATAGGAAGTGCTGAAACAAAAGCCAAAAATTTAGTATTAGATGCCGAAAACAAGGCAGAAACAATTAAAAAAGAAATGACCCTTGAGGCAAAGGAAGAAATCCACAAAATGCGTAGCGAAGCGGAGAGGGATGTTCGCGAAAGAAGAGGGGAGCTTCAGCGTCAGGAAAAGAGATTAAATCAAAAAGAAGACTATATCGACAAAAAAGTCGAAAACATCGAAAGAAAAGAAGAAAGCATTACTAATAAGGAAAACAAACTTATCGAAAAAGGCAAGGAACTTGATAAAGTCATTGAAAGAGAGACAGCTGAACTCGAAAAAATTTCAGGATATTCGGTAGACGAAGCAAAAGAAATACTTCTTGCCAATACCGAAAAAGAAATCAGACACGAGGCTTCTATTATGATTAAGGATATAGAAGCCAAAGCCAGAGATGAGGCGGACAAAAAAGCTAAAGAGATTATTACAGGCGCCATTCAAAGATGCGCAGCGGATCATGTCGCTGAGAGTACAGTATCAGTAGTCCCGCTTCCTAATGATGAAATGAAAGGCAGAATTATAGGCAGAGAAGGCCGTAACATCAGAGCAATTGAAACTCTGACAGGTATTGACCTTATTATTGATGATACGCCGGAGGCTGTTATACTTTCAGGCTTTGATCCTGTCAGAAGAGAGGTTGCAAGACTTACACTTTCTAAGCTTATAGTTGATGGAAGAATCCATCCTGCAAGGATAGAGGAAACAGTAGAAAAAGCCAAAAAAGAAGTCAATGCAATTATTAAAGATGCCGGTGAACAGGCGACATTTGAAGTTGGTATACACAATCTTCATCCTGAGCTTGTTAAACTGCTTGGCAGACTCAAATACAGAACCTCATACGGTCAGAATGTGCTCAAGCATTCAATTGAGGTTGCACATCTTGCCGGACTTATGGCAGGGGAACTCGGATTTGATACAAGACTTGCCAAGCGTGCAGGACTTTTGCATGACATAGGCAAGGCTGTAGACCACGAAAAAGAAGGAACTCATGTGGATCTTGGTATGGAGCTTCTCAAAAAATACAAAGAGTCACAGGCTGTAATAGACGGTATGGCAGCTCACCACGGCGACTACGAAGCAAAAACCATGGAGGCTGTTTTAGTAGCAGCAGCTGATGCGCTGTCCGCTGCAAGACCGGGTGCAAGAAGAGAAACTCTTGAAACATATATTCAGAGACTCGAAAAGCTTGAAGACCTGGCAAATACAACTCCGGGAGTTGATAAATCGTTTGCTATACAGGCAGGCAGAGAAATCAGAGTTATTGCTAAACCAGATGAAGTTAACGATGAAGAAATTGTATTCCTGGCAAGAGAAATCTCCAAAAAAATCGAATCGGAGCTTGAGTATCCCGGACAGATTAAAGTTAATGTCATTAGAGAGACAAGAGCTACAGATTATGCAAAATAGCAGACAAGGGGCAGCATGACTGCCCTTTAAATTTTTAGAGAGGCAAGTATGATAGTATATTTAGACAACAGCGCTACTACAAAACCGTACAAAGAGGTAATAGATAAAGCTGTCTTTTACATGACTAAGGATTATGGCAATCCATCATCTCTGCACAGGCTTGGCCTTGATGCTGAAAAAGCACTCAAGGAAGCAAGGACATCAGTTGCAAAAGGCCTTGGAGCATCCCCTGATGAGATATTTTTCACATCAGGAGGCAGTGAAGCAGACAATATGGCGATTATAAAGGGGATAGAGTCCAAAAAACGTACTGGCAATAAAATCATAACTACAAAAATTGAGCATCCTGCTGTACTTGAGCCTTTTGCATACATGGAAAAACAGGGATTTGAAGCTGTTTACATTGATGTTGACAGCAAAGGAAATATAGATTTTGAGCAGCTTGAAAGTGAAATAAATGATCAGACTATCCTCATATCAGTTATGCATGTGAATAATGAAACAGGCAGTATCAACCCGATAGAAAAAATAGCAAAGCTCAAAAAAAACGCTCTATTTCATTCGGATGCTGTTCAGTCCTTTGGCAAGCTTAATATTAATGCAGGCAGCATGGATATTGATATGATATCTGTAAGCGGTCATAAAATACATGGTCCTAAGGGTATTGGCGCGATATATATTCGCAAAGGCACAAATATAAATTCATACATAATGGGTGGCGGCCAGGAAAAAAACATGAGGTCGGGTACCGAAAACGTCCCTGCCATTGCAGGCTTTGGAATTGCATCAGATATTTCATACAGTAATATGAAAACCAGAACTGATAATATGAAAGCTGCAAGAGCACATTTGCTTGAGGGCATCAAAAACAGTATTTCTGACATTAAAGTAAACAGTCCTGAAGACGGCTGTCCATCAGTGCTTAATATATCTTTTCTGGGCACCAGAGGAGAAGTGATTCTTCATATGCTCGAAGATGCCGGCATATATGTATCGACAGGCTCGGCCTGCTCATCAAACAAAAAAGGCCAGAGCCACGTACTCAAAGCCATGGGACTTACAGACAGAGAAATCGAAGGAGCAATAAGATTCAGTTTTAGTGAATTCAATACTATAGAGGAGATGGATTATGTCCTCGAAAATCTTACAGCCGCAGTCAGGCGATTTCGCAAACTGGGAACTTTCAGATAGGAGGCAGAAATTCAGATGAATGAACAGAATATATTTATTGTAAGATGCGGTGAGGTTGCCCTTAAAGGTATGAATAAACCGTATTTTGAAAAAATGCTTGTAAACAGAATAAAAAAACTGTTAAAAAAATTCGATAATGTTGAAGCATACAGACAGGAAGGCCTTATATTTGTCAGAGCCGACAAAAAACATGATCCGGAAATGATTATAGGTGAAATTTCAAAGGTATTTGGTGTTGCATCAATAAGCCCGGCTCTTGAATGTGAATCAGAGCTTAATTCTATAGGTGATGCGGCAGTTGCTCTCATGATGGAGCTGATTGAAAAAAAGGGAATCAAAACCTTCAAGGTTGATGCCAAGAGAGCAGACAAGAACTTCCCGGTAAAGTCACCTGAGATAGCCAGAATTATAGGTGCAAAGGTACTTGTAGGATGCAAAGTGCTCAAAGTAGATGTGCACAATCCGGATTGCGTTCTGTTTGTTGATCTTCGAAGAGACAAATCCTATGTATTTGAACAGAAAATATCAGGCTTCGGAGGACTTCCACTGGGCACTAACGGTAAGGGCATGGTATTGCTTTCAGGCGGCATAGACTCGCCTGTGGCTGCATGGATGATGGCAAAGCGCGGCATGCTTATCGAGGCTGTACATTTCCATTCATATCCTTATACAAGCGAAAGAGCACAGGAAAAAGTCGAGGATCTTGCGCGCATTATCGCCCAGTACTGCGGACGATTCAAAATGAATGTGATCAATCTTCTCCCTATACAGGAACAGATTGTCGAAAATTGCCCTGAAGAAGAAACCACTATACTTGTAAGAAGATTTATGATGAGGATAGCTGAAAGAATCGCACAAAAATCAGATTGCACCATGCTCATAACCGGTGAAAATCTGGGACAGGTTGCAAGCCAGACAGCGGAGGCACTGGTTGTTACGGACGCAACAGTTAAGATGCCTGTGATGCGACCGCTTATAGCACTCGACAAGGTGGATATTATGCAAAAAGCAAAAGAAATAGGCACATTTGAAACTTCTATTATGCCTTATGAAGATTGCTGTACTGTATTTTTGCCAAAGCATCCCGCAACTAAGCCTAAGCTTGAAAAAATACTTGAGTCAGAATCAAAGCTTGATGTTGAGGCACTGGTTGAAGCGGCTGTTGCCAGAACAGAAATCATTGATATAAAACCATGACGGAGAGGATTGACAATGGCTTTTTTACCTATATCAAAACAGGATATGGAAGACAGAGGATGGGAGCAGGCCGATTTTGTGCTTGTCACAGGAGATGCTTATGTTGATCATCCTTCCTTTGGCACTGCAATAATTTCGAGAGTGCTCGAAAGCTGTGGCTACAAGGTTGCAATACTTGCACAGCCTGACTACAAATCGTGTGATGATTTCAGGCGCTTTGGCAGACCAAGACTTGCCTACCTTATTAACAGCGGCAATGTCGATTCTATGGTAAATAATTTTTCTGTATTCAAACGCAGAAGAAAAAAAGATATCTATGCGCCTGGTGGCAAGGCAGGTAAAAGGCCTGACCGGGCAGTTATCGTATACAGCAACAGAGCAAAAGAAAGCTACAAAGGAGTTCCGGTCATAATCGGAGGGCTTGAAGCAAGCCTCAGGAGGTTTGCCCATTATGATTACTGGGATGACAAGGTAAGACGTTCCATACTTATGGACTCAAAAGCAGACCTTCTCATATATGGTATGGGTGAAAGAGCAATAATAGAAATCGCCGAGGCTTTAGATAGTGGCATAGAAGCAAAGGATATATGCTGGATCAAGGGCACATGTTTCAAAACAGCCGCACCTGATAGCGATGTGGATATGATTCCTGCTTATGAAGAAGTAAGGGATGACAAAAAAGCATATTGCAAAAGCTTTGCAATACAGTACAGAAACAATGATTGTATCAACGGCAGGCGTCTTGCACAAAAATATGGCAATACGTATGTAGTTCAGAATATGCCTCAGATGCCTCTCGAAAGAGAGGAGCTTGACCATGTGTATGAGCTGCCTTATGAAGGAGAGTATCATCCTGTATATGAGAGCCAGGGCGGCATACCCGGATTCAATGAAGTGAAATTCAGTATCGTAAGCTGCAGAGGTTGTTTTGGCGGATGCAGCTTCTGCGCATTGACATATCATCAGGGCAGAGAAGTAAGATCAAGAAGTGCCCAGTCTATAGTCAGTGAAGCTAAGAAGCTTACAGCCAAAAAAGATTTCAAAGGATATATTCACGATGTGGGAGGCCCTACGGCCAACTTCAGGCATCCTTCATGTCACAAACAGCTTCAGAGAGGAATGTGCAAAAACAGAGACTGCCTTTATCCAAAACCATGCAGAGAGCTTTATGTGGATCACAGTGAATATCTTGAAGTGCTGAGGCAGGTGAGAACACTTCCCAGGGTCAAAAAAGTATTTATAAGATCCGGAATAAGATATGATTATCTTATGGCAGACAAGGATCAGACTTTTTTAAAAGAGCTTTGTGCAAACCATATAAGCGGTACATTGAAGGTTGCACCTGAGCATTCATCGCAAAATGTGCTTTCATATATGCACAAGCCTCCGATAGATGTTTTTACCGGATTTGCGAATAAATATTTCAGAGAAAACGAGAGAATAGGCAAAAAGCAATATCTGATACCATATCTCATATCATCGCATCCCGGCAGTACGCTAAAAGATGCAGTAGAGCTTGCAGAGTTTCTTAACAGATACGGATTTGTGCCGGAACAGGTACAGGATTTTTATCCTACGCCGGCAACTCTTGCAACATGTATGTATTATACTGAAATGAATCCGTTTACAGGAGAGAGCGTATATGTTGCAAAGAACATGGAAGAAAAGAAAATGCAAAGAGCATTGATACATTATAACAGACCGGAAAATTATCAGCTTGTAAAAAAAGCGCTTATTGAAACAGGCAGAGAAGACCTTATAGACGTGTTATTGTCGAAAAAAACCAAAAAAGGAAAAAGACATAGATGAGTTTAATCGCACAAATTCCACAGATTCTAAGAAAAGCACAGGAAGAATATGAAAATTGCAAGCAGCAGGCATTTAAAACCGTATATCGATACGGAAGCAAAGGCAGTGACAATATAAT